>NZ_CVTN01000074.1:106956-116727 GCF_900004915.1 Pseudomonas sp. 31 R 17 | reverse complement strand
AGAGCGTTTTGCTTACTTTTGCGCTTTTCAAAAGTGAGCCGCTGTAAAAGCGGAACCATTAGCAGCCGTTACCGCAGAAACGGATATGTACTCGTTCCAATCCAGCATCCTGGCCAGCCCAGAGGCCGCCATCGGGGGCAAGCCCCCTCCCACATTTGGACAGTGGCGCATCAGTAAAACAGCTATGGGCTGCCCGCTGCCTTTTAGAGCACCTTGTCCAAGGTAATCGGAAACTCCCGAACCCGTTTGCCAGTAGCGTGATAGATAGCATTCGCCACCGCCGCCGCCACCCCGACAATACCGATCTCTCCCACACCCTTGGACCCCAGGGCATTGACGATCTCGTCGTGTTCTTCGACAAACAGCACATCAATCTCGCCGATATCGGCATTCACCGGGATATGGTACTCGGCCAGACTGTGGTTCATGTAGCGCCCCAGTTCATGATCAACCTGAGTCTCTTCATGCAGCGCCATGCCAATGCCCCACACCACGCCACCAAGGATCTGGCTGCGCGCCATCTTCGGATTAACCACGCGCCCGGCCGCAATCGCACTGACCACGCGGCTGACCTTGATGGTGCCAAGGTCCTCGTCCACGCGAACTTCGACAAACACCGCCGAATGGGTGGCACTGGCATAGCCCTCGCGCTTCTTGTCCGGTTCGCTGTCGATCTGCACCTCCAGCGCGTCCTCACCGCTGTCCTTGACCAACTGGGCCAGCGACACACTCACATCGCCGGTATGCAACTGGCCCTCTTCGAAACGCACGGACTCGGCGTCCTTGAACACCGGGTAGACCTGCCGCGCGGTTTCCAGCAGTTTCGCATTGAGCGCTTCACAGGCCTGCTGCACGGCGGTACCGACGGACGACACGGTAAACGAGCCGCCCTGCAAGGGCGCCGTGGGCAATGACGAATCACCCAGCAGGAAGCTGATATCGCCCATCGCCACGCCGCTGGCCTGGGCCGCGATCTGGGTCATCACGGTGTAGGTGCCGGTACCGATATCGGTGGTGGCGCTGCTGACGGTGAGTTTGCCGTCCCTGTCGATGCGCGCCTTGGCACTGGCTTTCATCTGCATGGCTTCCCACACCCCGCCGGCCATGCCCCAGCCGATCAACTGGCGGCCGTCGCGCATGCTGCGCGGTTCGGGGTTGCGCTGGCTCCAGCCGAAACGCTCGGCGCCTTCGCTGTAACATTCGCGCAGGGCTTTGCTCGACCAGGGTTTGTCCTCATTCTGGTTACGCTCGGCGTAGTTGATCAGGCGCAGCTGCACCGGGTCGATGGCCAGGGCACAGGCCAGTTCGTCCATGGCGCATTCCAGGCCGATCACACCCAGGGCCGCGCCTGGAGCTCGCATGTCCAGTGGGGTGAAGACGTCCAGCGGTACCAGCTTGTAGGTCAACTGCACGTTATCGCAGTGATAAAGCATGCCGCTCCATTCCACCACGTGTTCGCTGAAATCCTCGAAGCGCGAGGTCTGGCCGATCGCGGTATGCCCCAGGGCCAGCAGGCGCCCGTTGGCGGCGGCGCCCATCTGCAAGCGCTGCAAGGTGCGCGGGCGGTAGCCGAAGGTGAACATCTGTTGCCGGGTCAGGGTGACGCGTACCGAGCGCTTCAATGCCAGCGATGCCATGACCGCCAGCGGCAATTGGTACTGCGGGCGCAGACCCGAACCAAAGGCACCGCCGACAAACGCGGCAAAGATGCGCACCTGGCTTTTATCCAGGCCAAACACTTTCTGCACATAGGCCTGGCAATTCTGCGGCCCCTGGGTCTTGTCGTGGATATGCAGCGTGCCGTCCGGCTGGTACAGCACGGTGCTGGCGTGGGGTTCCATCGGGTTATGGTGTTCGATGGGCGTGCTGTAGTGCAGATCGAGGCTGATGGCGGCGCCGGCCCATTCGGCCTGGAAATTGCCACGCGGGCCGGGCGGGGTCTGCGGCGAAGGATGGGCCGATTCCTGCTGGGTGATCAGGTCCGTTTCGAAGTCTTCGGGCGCGTATTCAATCTCCACCAGCGAGCCGGCATGCCGCGCAAGCTCCAGGTTATCGGCGATCACCAGCGCCAGCGGCTGCCCGCTGTAGAGCACGCGGTCGTTGTACAGCGGGCGAAACGGCGAGCCGTCGGCGGCATCCGCATCGGCGAAGGCATCGTCGTAGCTGGCGATCCTGGGGCGATTGAGGTGATCAATCACTTGCACCACGCCCGGCAGCGCGAGGGCCCTGGAGGCATCGATCCGGATGACCCGGCCTTTGGCGATGGTGCTCGATACCACACTGCCATGCAGCAGGCCGTCCTCGGGAAATTCACCGGCGTAGCGCGCCTGGCCGGTGACCTTGAGCAGACCGTCGACACGGTCCAGGGGTTTGCCGATGGCACTCATGGCTGTTCTCCCGCGACCGCAGCGTCGCTCAGTGCTCGAATGATTGCGCGACGCGCCAGCTTGATCTTGAAGCCGTTGTGTTGCAGCGGCTCGGCATCTTGCAGCAGGGCATCGGCGGCGTTACTGAAGGTTTCGCGGCTGACGGTGCGGCCGATCAGAGACGCCTCCACCGCACGGTCACGCCAGGGTTTGTGGGCCACACCGCCAAGGGCCAGGCGGGCGTCGATGATCTCGTCGCCGTCCAACTCCAGGGCAGCGGCAACCGACACCAGCGCAAACGCGTAGGACGCGCGGTCGCGGATCTTCAGGTAGTGACTGTGGCGAGCCAGGTTATCGGCGGGCAATTCCACGGCGGTGATCAGTTCGTCATCGGCCAATTGGTTGTCCCGTTGCGGCGCATCACCCGGCAGGCGGTGGAAGTCGGCAAACTCGATAACCCGCGCCCCGCCGCGCCCTTGCACATGCACCCGCGCCTCCAGCGCTGCCAGGGCCACGCACATGTCCGAGGGGTGCGTGGCGACGCATTGCGCGCTGGCGCCAAGGATGGCGTGGATGCGATTCAAGCCGGTGCGCGCCGGGCAGCCGCTGCCGGGCTCGCGCTTGTTGCACGGCACCGTGGCGTCATAAAAATAGTAACAACGGGTGCGTTGCAGCAGGTTGCCACCGGTACTGGCCATGTTGCGCAGTTGCGGCGAGGCGCCGGCCAGGATGGCCTGGGACAGCAACGGGTAACGCTGCTCGATCAGCGGGTGCCAGGCCAGGTCGGCATTGCTCACCAGCGCGCCAATGAGCAGGCCGCCCTCGGCGGTTTCTTCGATGGCGCGCAGCGGCAATCCGGTGATATCGATCAGGTGGTCGGGGCGGCTGATGTTCTCTTTCATCAAGTCCAGCAGGTTGGTGCCGCCGGCAATGAAGCGCGACGCCGCGCTGCTCAGGTGCACCGCCTCGTGCACATCGGCCGGTTTGCTGTACTGGAAGGGATTCATTGCTCACCTCCGCGGTTGCGGCACGCCGGAAGCGCGTCTTCGATGGCGTCGCGGATATTGCTGTAGGCACCGCAGCGGCACAGGTTGCCGCTCATCAATTCCTGGATCTGCGCAGTGTCGTGGGCACGGCCTTCGTTGGCCAGGCCGACCGCCGAGCAGATCTGGCCGGGGGTGCAATAGCCGCACTGGAAGGCATCGTGCTTGATAAAGGCTTGCTGCATCGGATGCAGTTGGTCGCCGTCGGCCAGGCCTTCGATGGTGGTCAGCTCGGCGCCGTCGCACATCACGGCCAGGGTCAGGCAGGCGTTTACGCGTTTGCCGTCACGCAACACGGTGCAGGCACCGCATTGGCCGTGGTCACAGCCCTTTTTGCTGCCAACCAGGTCCAGTTGTTCGCGCAGCAGGTCCAGCAAGGTGGTCCAGGGCAGCACACTCAATTGGCGATCCTGGCCATTCAAGGTCAAGCGTATCGGGTGGGCAACGTACGGCTGGGCCGCCGCGCCATTGGGGGTCGCGCTCATAAACACCTCACGGGTTGGTGTACATCCGCGGCGTTCAGGAAAATCGCCGTCTCAGGGGTACGACTTCCCGGGGTTTTGAGCGTTCAAGATGATTGATCAGTGGATATTGAGTGTTGCGGTCAACGTATTTTGCGGCGGGTTGATCGACGAATTGCTGTAGATGAAGTCCCCAGGGCCCTCGACATTCAGGTCGAACACATAGATATAGCCCATCAAGGTACCTGCGCCATTGCACGCCTGGCTGATGTTGCCGACCTGGCACACCGCCGTGCGCTGGCCATTGAGCACCGCACCGTTGAAGCGCCCGACCGGATTGTTGCCCAGGCCCACTTCCATCACCGACACCTGGGTTGGCCCGCGATGTGTACACATTTGAGTAACGGTGACGCGCTCCGGGATGGTTTCCGTGCAAGTGGGCGACTCTACCTTGAACACCCGCACCTCGCTCAAAGCCGGTGCAGTCGCGCCCCACGCCGGTGCTGCGCCCAGCCACAGTCTGATACTGGCGATCAGCGCTAGACTCCACACGTTGGCTTTTTTCATGCTGTCGATGACCCACTGTTGAACGTCGCTGCAGTATGCCTCAAGGCCATGCGCCACACAGCCTCGGCTGCTGGTATGATGCGCCGCTTTTTCCGATCCTCTCTGAAGCTACAGGCGCTTGGCGCAGTTTGTGCTTTGACTTAGAGGTCAACAAATCACGACGCAAGATAGCGTCACAGGGAGCCGGCATGCTGGAAAAGCTGTTTCAACTCAAAGCCCACAACACCAATGTGCGCACCGAGATTCTCGCGGGTATCACTACATTCCTGGCCATGGCCTACATCCTGTTCGTCAACCCGAGCATCCTCGGCGAAACCGGCATGGACAAAGGCGCAGTGTTTGTCGCGACCTGCCTGGCGGCGGCCATCGGTTCCACCGTGATGGGCCTGATCGCCAACTACCCGATTGCGCTGGCGCCGGGCATGGGCCTGAACGCCTTCTTTACCTACACCGTGGTGCTGCACATGGGCCACACCTGGCAGGTTGCGCTGGGGGCGGTATTCATTTCGGCGGTGCTGTTCTTCCTGCTGTCGATCTTCCGTATCCGTGAGTGGATCATCAACAGCATTCCCCTGCCCCTGCGCTCGGCGATTGCTGCCGGTATCGGCCTGTTCCTGGCGCTGATCGCCCTGCACAACGCCGGTATCGTGGTCGCCAATCCGGCCACGCTGGTGGGCCTGGGCGATCTGAAACAACCGGCGCCGATCCTCGCGACTCTGGGCTTCGTGCTGATCGTCGCGCTGGAAGCCCTGGCAGTGCGCGGTGCCGTGTTGATCGGCATCCTGGCGGTGACCATTGTCTCGATCCTGCTGGGCGTCACCCCGTTCGGCGGCGTGACCTCCATGCCGCCGTCACTGGCCCCGACCTTCCTGCAACTGGACATCAAGGGCGCGCTGGATATCGGCCTGGTCAGCGTGATCTTTGCGTTCCTGTTCGTCGACCTGTTCGACAACTCCGGCACCCTGATCGGCGTCGCCAAGCGCGCCGGCTTGATGGGCAAGGACGGCCATATGCCGAAAATGGGCCGTGCGCTGATCGCCGACAGTACGGCGGCCATGGCCGGCTCGCTGCTGGGCACCTCGACCACCACCAGCTACATCGAATCCGCCGCCGGCGTGAGTGCCGGTGGCCGTACCGGCTTGACCGCCATCGTGGTCGCGATCCTGTTCCTGCTGGCGCTGTTCTTCTCGCCCCTGGCGGCCAGCGTACCGGCCTTCGCCACCGCGCCGGCGCTGCTGTTCGTGGCGGTGTTGATGACGTCCGGCCTGGCCGAAATCGACTGGGATGACATTACCGTGGCAGCGCCGGTGGTGATCACCGCCCTGGCGATGCCCTTCACTTACTCCATCGCCAACGGCATCGCCTTCGGTTTCATCGCCTGGACCGCCATCAAGCTGCTTTCGGGCCGCTACCGTGAGCTGAACCCGGCACTGGTGATTCTGTCGATCCTGTTCGTGATCAAGCTGGGCTGGTTCAACGCATGACTTTCGACGCCGCACACTACACCGTTCAACTGCAAGACAAGGTCACGCGTTTGCGTGACCTGTTGGCCCCCTTCGACGCGCCCGAACCGCAGGTCTTCGACTCGCCGCTGCAGAACTTCCGCCTGCGCGCCGAGTTCCGCCTGTGGCGCGAAGGCGGGGATCGCCACTACGCCATGTTCGCCCAGGACGACAAGCGCACGCCGATCCTCATTGAAGAATTTCCCATTGCCAGCCAGCGCATCAACCAATTGATGCCGCAGCTCAAGGCCGCCTGGCAAGCCAGCGCCGCCCTGAGCCACAAGCTGTTCCAGGTGGAGTTTCTGACCACCCTGGCCGGCGACGCGATGATCACCCTGTGCTATCACCGCCCGCTGGACGAACACTGGCACGCCGCCGCCAACCAGCTGGCGACCGAGCTGGACGTGAGCATCATCGGTCGCTCCAAGGGCAAACGCGATGTCATCGGCCGCGACTACGTGGTGGAGAAACTCGAGGTCGGCGGCCGCACGTTCAGCTACCGCCAACCCGAAGGCGCCTTCACCCAGCCCAACGGCACGGTGAACCGCAAGATGCTCAACTGGGCGTACGACGCCCTGGGCGATCGCCCGGACGACTTGCTGGAGCTGTACTGCGGCAACGGCAATTTCACCCTGCCGCTGGCAACCCGCGTGCGCAAGGTGCTGGCCACCGAAATCAGCAAGACGTCGGTCAATGCGGCCCTGAGCAACCTCGATGAAAATGGCGTGGATAACGTCACCCTGGTGCGCCTTTCCGCCGAAGAACTTACCGAGGCGCTGAATGAAGTGCGACCGTTCCGCCGCCTGCACGGCATCGACCTGAAAAGCTACGAATTCGGCAGCGTATTCGTCGACCCGCCCCGCGCCGGCATGGACCCGGACACCTGCGAACTGACCCGGCGTTTCGACAACATCCTGTATATCTCCTGCAACCCGGAGACGCTGGCGGCGAACATTGCGCAGCTGCATGACACGCATCGCATTACTCAATGCGCGATGTTTGACCAGTTTCCGTGGACGCACCATATGGAATCGGGTGTATTGCTGACCCGGCGGTAATCTGCAGGGTATGAGTATCGCCAGTTAAGGCTTTTGCAGGAGCGAGCTTGCGCGCGAAAAACGTCAACGATAACGCATGCTTCCTGGATAAACGCGGTGCCTATGAGTTTTCGCGAGCTCGCTCCTACAGCTCCCCTATTTGGTTATTCAAGTGTCTGTTGGATCTGAGGTCTGCGGTACCTCCTTGCGTGGCCGGCCACCCTTCTTGCCATTGGCACGAGCGGCGGCGGATTTGGCAGCGCTGCTTTTGCGGCCGTTGCGCGATGCCACCAGGCTGGTAGCCAGGTCCATCAGAGGTTGGCTTGTAGCGATCAAGCCGGTGATCGAAACATCCAGGTCCTGAGCCTCACAGCTAATCGCCTTGCCACCGAAAGTCACTTCCAACTGCTGGAAATCTTTCTCTGAAAACCCTTCGAACTCCGGCAGGCCAGCCGCCGGCAACATGACGCGGCTACCATCGCTGAAGCCAATGGAGAGGCAGTCGTTTTCATAACGCACATCGCTGGCGTTGGCATACAGGCGTTTCAACCTGCGTCCTCGGGCGATTGCCTTGTCAACGTCGGCATCAGTGAGAGGTACATAAGGTGTGACTTTGGCTTTTATGATTTTCATAAATTAATCCCCACACAATCTGGCGCTCTTACCAGATTCAAAATAGTCCGTTGCTCTACGACGTCGTGCCTGGCGCTTGAGATGACGTAGACGCCTTGTCGAATGACCAACCCTGGAACCAACTCACCAGCGTCCCAATTCCAAGAATGATTCTCCAGGCAAACCGTCTGCAGTTTTTCCCACCAAATCCTGCGTGCCCGCGCCAAGTAATGCCGTTGCATGATGGCCCCGCGTATCTCCTTCAGAACCGATAGGGGTGGCTGCCTCCGTTCAGGCTCCACATCCCATAATTCAACGTCCCCGTCCACGAAACTGAAACGGAAACGCGCATCCCATTCCTTGCCCCTGACATGCACATGGGGCGGGCAATGCTCATCCCTGAGAAATACCGAGATTACATATCCTTTGTAAGCACCTACTCTCATCGTAACCCATCCGTTAGGTTATTTTCCGCCAGGTAACAATTTTCCCGTGTCACCCGACAACCGGCTTCATGCTCACGAAGCTGCTTCAAAGATTAGTAACGACGAACAAACCGGCGAATACCGGGTTGTAACCACTCATGCCAACAGCTGGGGATACTTGGGCCACGCCCGCAGAACGTGTTCCCTCAGCAATCCGGCGTAGCACATCGAGTGAAGCTGCCCTGCTGATTAACGGTTCGATAATCGAACAACTCCAGCAACTTCGTTTGACCAAATTAACCATTCAGTACATTTTATCTCCACAACCAATAAAAACTCTGGAGACCCCTCTATGCCGCCTATCGTGCTGGTGCTCAACGGCCCCAATCTCAACATGCTCGGGACCCGCGAGCCGGCCACTTACGGTCACGAAACCCTGGCTGACATCGCCGCCCTGTGTGGCCGCAGCGCCGACAAACTCGGGCTGAGCATCGAGTTTCGCCAGACCAACCATGAAGGCGAATTGCTTGACTGGATTCACGCCGCCCGTGCCCGTTGCGCCGGGATCGTGATCAATCCGGCGGCATGGACCCACACCTCGGTGGCGATTCGCGATGCGCTGGTGGCCAGCGAAGTCCCGGTGATCGAGGTGCATTTATCCAACGTGCATGCCCGTGAGGCGTTTCGCCATCACTCCTTTGTCTCGCCCATCGCCAAGGCGGTACTGGCCGGGTTTGGAAGCCATGGCTACCACTTAGCCCTGGAGCATTTCAGCCACTCGTTGAAAGGATGCGCGTGATGAAACCCCGTGTTCTCGCCGGCCTGATCGGCGCCGGCATCCAGGCCTCCCGCACGCCCGCCCTGCATGAACAGGAAGGTGACGCCCAGGGCCTGCGCTATTTGTATCGCCTGATCGATCTGGATGCGCAGCGCCTGGACAGCCGTGCCCTGCCCGATCTGCTGCGTGCCGCTGAACAGATGCACTTCACCGGCCTGAACATTACCTACCCGTGCAAGCAGGCGATCCTGCCGTTGCTCGATGAATTGTCCGACGAGGCCAGGGGCATTGGTGCGGTTAATACGGTGGTATTCAAAGGCGGCAAGCGTATCGGCCATAACACCGATTGCCTGGGCTTCGCCGAAGGTTTCCGACGTAACTTCAATGATGTGCCACGCCAGCGCGTGGTGCAGATGGGTGCTGGCGGTGCGGGCGCGGCAGTGGCGCACGCGCTGCTGGCCGAGGGCGTGGAACAACTGAGCATTTTCGACGTGGACACCGCCCGTGCGCGCGAGCTTGTGGATAACCTCGCCCGGAGTTTTGGCGACGGGCGCGCCCAGGTCGGCAGGCACTTGGCCAACGCCATGGCCGAGGCGCAGGGTTTGGTCAATACCACCCCGATGGGCATGGCCAAGCTGCCCGGCACACCCGTGCCGGCCGAGTGGCTACACGCCGGGTTGTGGGTGGCGGAAATCGTGTATTTCCCGATGGAAACCCAATTGCTGCGTGACGCCCGTACCCTGGGTTGCCGCACCCTGGATGGCGGCAATATGGCGGTGTTTCAGGCAGTGAAGGCGTTTGAGTTGTTCTGCGGCGCGGCGGCGGATGCAGACCGGATGCTGGCGCACTTCCAGAGCATGAACGCCTCACTGTAGAAACCGGAGCAAAAATGTGGGAGGGGGCTTGCCCCCGATTGCAGTCTGTCAGTCAGGCATGTGTTGACTGATACACCGAAATCGGGGGCAAGCCCCCTCCCACAT
>NZ_CVTN01000074.1:98670-106906 GCF_900004915.1 Pseudomonas sp. 31 R 17 | reverse complement strand
TGAATAGCCAGCAGTAGAAACCGGAGCAAAATGTGGGAGGGGGCTTGCCCCCGATTGCAGTCTGTCAGTCAGGCATGTGTTGACTGATACACCGAAATCGGGGGCAAGCCCCCTCCCACATTGATTGCACTCAGCCCTGAAATGGCGGTGTTTCAGGCGGTGAAGGCGTTTGAGTTGTTCTGCGGCGCGGCGGCGGATGCAGACCGGATGCTGGCGCACTTCCAGAGCATGAATAGCCAGCAGTAGAAACCGGAGCAAAATGTGGGAGGGGGCTTGCCCCCGATTGCAGTCTGTCAGTCAGGCATGTGTTGACTGATACACCGCGATCGGGGGCAAGCCCCCTCCCACACTGGTCACTCGGTGAATTCAAGCTTGAAGGTAACGCAACACCGATTCGCAGATCATCGCGCGATGCCGCTGCTTGATCGCCTCATCCGACAGTTCGATCTGAAAAATCTCGCTGAACGTATGGCGGTTGGATACGCGGTAAAAACTGAATGAGTTGATCAACAGGTGGACGTCCAGCGGCTCCAATCCTTCACGAAACAGTCCCATCTCAGCGCCGCGACGCAAGGTCTCACCGAGACTCTCAAGGATTTTGCTGTTCATGTCCTTGATCGTACTGGTGCGTTTCACATACTCGGCGTTGTGGATATTTTCGATGCTGACGATGCGCACGAAATCCACGTTCTGGTCATGGTGGTCGAAGGTGAACTCCACCAGCCGGCGAATCGCTTCGCGCGGCTCCAGGGCCGTGAGGTTCATGCGGGTTTCGGTGTTGCGGATATCGCCGTAGAGCTTCTCCAACACCTCGACGTAGAGCTGTTCCTTGCTGCCGAAGTAGTAATAGATCATGCGCTTGGAGGTGTGGGTGCGCTCGGCAATGGCGTCCACGCGGGCGCCGGACAGGCCTTGCTGAACAAACTCGACAACGGCTTCCTGGAGAATATTCTCGCGGGTCTTTTCCGGATTGTTCTTGCGACTCTTGCGCGGTGCATCTGACACGGCAGAGAGGTCGGGAGTCAGGGTCATGGTGCGCTCACGGCGTTTTTATGCAGGCCCGATTATGGGCCGAGGCGCTCCCCGAAGGAAGCACCCCAACCGCCGTTATAAACGTGCCTGGCGCACCGCACCGCTGCGCGACTTGGCCATTGCCGCCAGACGCACGGCCACGTTGGCCGCGCCATAGCCGGCATAGCCGTTCTTGCGCTGGATGATCTCAAAGAAAAACCGGCCCTCGAAGGCTTCGGTGTAGACGTGAAACAGCTCACCGCCTTGGGTGTCACGGTCGTACAGCACGTTGTAGTACGCCAGTTCGCTGAGAAACTCATCGTCGAAATCAAAGCGCGCGGCCAAGTCGTCGTAGTAATTGAGCGGGATGTCCAACAACGGCACCCCAGCCTCCTTGGCCCGGCGCACTTCGGCGAAAATATCCGCGCAATCGAAAGCAATGTGGTGCACGCCCGAGCCGCGATAGCTCGATAACGCGTGGGAAATGGCAGTATTACGGTTCTCGGAAATATTCAGCGGCAGGCGGATCGAACTGCAGCGGCTGCGCAATGCGCGGCTTTTGACCAGGCCGTAGGGGTCGGGCAGCACCACTTCGTCGTCGGCTTCAAAATCCAGCAGGCTCTTGTAGAACAGCACCCAGCTGTCGAGGCTGTCGGCCGGCAGGGCCATGGCCATGTGGTCGATGCGCAGCAAGCCACCGCTGGCGGCAGTCGCAGGCTGCAGGTTGAAATCGGTGTCGTAGAGCCCGCCTTCGCTTTGGTCCACCAGGTAGATCAGGCTGCCATCCGGCGCACGCACGGCGGCCAGTTCCAGTTCGTTGGGCCCCACCAGTCCGCGATAGGGCTGGCCCTTGTAGGCCACCGCTCGCTCCAATGCCTTGGCGCTGTCTTTGACCCGCATCGCCATGGCGCACAACGACGGCCCATGGGCCTCGAAAAAGTTGTGGGCAAAGGAATAGGGCTCGCAATTGAGGATCAGGTTGATATCGCCCTGGCGCAACAGGCTCACATTCTTGGAGCGATGCTGGCCGGCCTTGGCGAAGCCCAGGCGCTCCAACCAGTGCGTGAGTTTGGCGCCAAGGCTTTCATCGACGGCAAATTCAAGGAATTCGATGCCGTCGTATTCGCTGGCCGCCGGCGTCTCAAACAGGATATCCAAGGGTGCGGCAGGTTGTTGTGCTGCCAGGCGCTGACGGGTTTTTTCTTCCAGGTACAGCAACGAGCGCAAACCATCCGCCGCGTTGGCCCGCGTCGGTGCGGCGCGAAAGCCGTCGTTGAAAATCTCCAGGGACAAAGGCCCGGTGTAGCCACTCTGGATAATGGGCGCAAGAAAACCTGCCAGATCGAATTCGCCCTGGCCGGGGAAGCAGCGGAAATGCCGGCTCCACTCGAGCACATCCATGGCCAGGATCGGCGCGTCGGCCATTTGTACGAAGAAGATTTTGTCGCCGGGGATCTCGGCGATGGCACTCGGATCGCCCTTGAGGGACAAGGTGTGGAAACTGTCGAGCAGCACGCCCAGGCTCGGGTGATTCACCTGGCGCACCAGGTTCCACACCTGTTGCCAGGTGTTCACATGCTTGCCCCACGCCAGCGCTTCGTAGCCGATTCTCAAGCCACGGCGGCCCGCGTGTTCGGCCAGCAGGCTGAGGTCGTCGAGCAGGATGCGTTCATCGCCCACGCAATCGGCCGAGGCGTTACTGCACACCAGCACCAGGTCGGTGCCCAGCTCCTGCATCAGGTCGAACTTGCGCTCGGCGCGTTCCAGGTTACGGGCCAGGCGGTCACGGCGGCAGCCTTCAAAGTCGCGGAACGGCTGGAACAAGGTGATGGCGATACCGAGGTCGGCGCACATCTGTCTAACTTCGCGCGGGCTGCCGTCGTAATACAATAGGTCGTTCTCGAAAATCTCAACGCCATCAAACCCGGCGGCGGCAATGGCTTCGAGCTTTTCCGGCAGGGTGCCGCTCAACGACACGGTAGCGATGGAACGTTGCATGGGTCACTCCCGGCAATTGTTGTTTATGGCAAATTATTCGCCCCCAGCCTACACGCGGCAATTAAAATGTACGAACCGGTTAGTTTTTGGTGCGATTATCGAACACTATGCCCCTTTGGCGAATTGACGACTTTTTAACCACTGCGCACCATCGACCTTGCACTAAGACCCAGATCTCACCATAAAAATTTCAAAAACGGGTACGACCTCATGCCTCTGCAAAATCCCGCCCTGGCCACGCGCCCCGGCACCCCGCACGCCGGCATCGGCGACAAGATCCGCGGCGCCCTGGCCGTGGGTAAAACCCGCTGGGGCATGCTGGCCCTGGTGTTCTTCGCCACCACCCTCAACTACATCGACCGCGCCGCCCTGGGCGTGATGCAACCGATTCTGGCCAAGGAAATGAGCTGGACGGCGATGGACTACGCCAACATCAACTTCTGGTTCCAGGTCGGCTACGCCATCGGCTTTGTGCTGCAGGGCCGGTTGATCGACCGGGTGGGCGTCAAGCGCGTGTTTTTCTGCGCTGTGCTGCTGTGGAGCCTGGCCACCGGTGCCCACGGCCTGGCGACCTCGGCCGTCGGGTTCATGGTCTGCCGGTTTATCCTCGGGCTCACCGAAGCGGCCAACTACCCTGCCTGTGTGAAAACCACGCGCCTTTGGTTCCCCGCCGGTGAACGCGCAGTGGCGACGGGCATTTTCAACGCCGGTACCAACGTCGGCGCCATGATGACGCCCATGCTGCTGCCGTTGATCCTGCACGTGTGGGGCTGGCAGGCGGCGTTCCTGTGCATGGCTTCGCTGGGCTTGATCTGGCTGGTGTTCTGGGGGCTGAAGTATTACAACCCTGAAGAGCACCCGACCGTCAAACAATCCGAATTGGACTACGTGCAACAGCACGCCGAGCCGGAACAACCTGGCGTACCGTTCAGCCGCATCCTGCGCATGCGCGGCACCTGGGCCTTTGCCATCGCCTACGCACTGACCGCGCCGGTGTTCTGGTTCTACCTGTATTGGCTGCCGCCGTTCCTGAACCAGCAGTACAACCTGGGCATCAACGTGACGCAGATGGGCATTCCGCTGATCATCATCTACCTCACCGCCGACTTCGGCAGTGTGGGTGGCGGCATCCTGTCGTCGTTCCTGATCGGGCGCGGGATGAACTCGATCAAGGCGCGGCTGCTGTCGATGCTGTTGTTCGCCTGCTGCATCGTCGGCGTGATCATGGCGGCCGGCTCCAGCCAGTTGTGGGTCGCGGTGTTCGCCATCTCCCTGGCCATCGGCGCGCACCAGGCCTGGACCGCCAACATCTGGAGCCTGGTGATGGACTACACGCCCAAGCACATGATGAGCACGGTGTTCGGTTTCGGCGGCATGTGCGCGGCCATCGGCGGCATGTTCATGACCCAGATCGTCGGCCACATCCTCACCGTGACCAACAACAACTACACCGTGTTGTTCACCCTGATCCCGGCGATGTATTTCATTGCGCTGACCTGGATGTACTTCATGGCGCCGCGCAAGATTCCGAAGGTCGACCTGTAATCAACGTCGCCGCTGCTGCCAGGCAGCGGCCAACCCGCTCATGCAGATCACCCCGATACCGACCACCGTGGTCATGTCGGGGGTATGGCTGAACACCAGCCAGCCCAACAAACCCGCAAACACGATCTGGCAATAGCCGAACGGCGCCAGCAAGGCCGGCGCCGCGAAGCGGAACGCCTGGGTGAGCATCAAGTGCGCGGTCATTCCGCAGGTGCCCAGCGCCAGCATCATCACGCCATGCCACAGGGTGGGTATCTGCCAGAAGAACGGCACCATCGCACTCATCACCAAAGTGTTGCACAGGCCGGCGAAAAAATTGCTGGTAGTGGGGCTGTCGTATTGGCTGAGAATGCGCGTGAGCAGTTGGTAGAAACAGAAGAACAGCGCCGAGCACAGCGGCAACAGCACCGCCGGTGTGAACAACTCACCGCCCGGATGGATGATGATCACCACGCCGACAAACCCACAGATCACCGCCAGCCATTGGCCACGTGTGACGTGCTCGCCGAGCAAGGGCACCGAGAGCGCCGTCACCAGGATCGGTGCGAGGAAGTTCACCGCCGTGGCTTCCGCCAACGGGATGTAATGCAGCGCCGTGGTGAAAAACAGGCTGGTGCCCAACAGGCACAACGCCCGTACCACCTGCATGCCCGGGCGTTTGCTGCGCAGCACGCGCAGGCCCGATTGCGGCAGGAAGATCCCCGCCATCAACAAGGTGTGCACCATGTAACGCGCCCACACCACCATCACGATCGGGTAAAACCCGGCCAGGTATTTGGACAAGGCGTCGTGGCTGGAGAACAGGAACGTCGCCAGCACAATCAGCAGGATGCCTTTGAAGGGATGGTTGACGCCGGAAAGCGGGGTACTGACAGTCATTGATTTCTCTTGTGTGGCGAGCGGAACGCGATAGCACTCAACCTAGTAATCTAGCAGCCGGGCCTGTGTCTGCCCCAAGAGCATAACCAAACACCGGGCGAACAGCGCACTAAATCAGCAGATTTGAGTCCAACGCTGCACGCACGCCCCGGCGTTGCACACTTTTTAATCAAGGCCCTGCCGATATGAAAAAAATCCTGTTTGCGCTGTCTGCCCTCGCCCTGCTCTCTGCCTGCGACAAGGCCCCCAAGGAAGCGCCAAAGCCTGCACCCGCCTCCGTGCAAGCAACCCTGGTGCCCGAGACCCCGCCCACCGATAAATGGGTGGGCAAGTGGATCGGCGTCGAAGGCCTGAACCTGAACATCGCCAAGGACGACAGCATCGGCCGCGGTCATTACATCCTGACCATGCAATATGGCCTGGATGCCGATGCTTCCGGCACGTTCAAGGGCCAGGCAACCGACGAAGGCATCGCCTTCACTCGCCCCGACGGCCCTCAGGTGCTGCGCGCCGGGGACGGTGCCGCCACGGGCCTGAAGTGGCTGGCAGATAAAAAAGACTGCCTGATTGTGGCTGCCGGCGAAGGCTATTGCCGCTAACTACGACCATACTCACTCCATATTTTTGCCGGACCGTTAACAAGAGGATTGCCCCATGCTATGGAAAAAAGGCCGACGCAGCGACAACGTGGTCGATGCCCGCGATGACAGCGGCGGCGGTGGCGGTGGTATGCGCTTCGGTGGCGGCAAGGGCCTGAGCCTGACCGCTATCGTGCTGATCGTCGGCATCGGCTGGCTCACCGGCCAAGACCCGATGCAGATCCTCGGCCAATTGACCGGCCAGATGGAGCAGGCGCCGTCGGTCAGCACGCAGCCACAGTCGCGCCAGGCGCCGCCGGCCAACGATGAGCAGGCCGACTTCGTGCGCGCCGTGCTGGGCGATACCGAAGACACCTGGGGCCAGGTATTCCAGGAAAACGGCCTGGCCTACAAGAACCCGAAACTGATCCTGTTCCGTGGCCGCGTGAACTCCGCCTGCGGGGGCGCCACCTCGGCCAGCGGCCCGTTCTATTGCCCGGCGGATCAGCAGGTGTACCTGGACCTGGATTTCTTCCGGGAAATGTCGCAACGCTTCCAGGCCGCCGGCGATTTCGCCCAGGCGTATGTGATCGCCCACGAAGTCGGGCATCACGTGCAAACGCTGCTCGGCATCTCGTCCAAGATCCAGGCTGCGCGCGAGCAAGGTCGCCCCATGCAAGGCGACGGTGGCCTGCTGGTACGCCAGGAACTGCAGGCCGACTGCTTTGCCGGCGTGTGGGCCAACCGCGCACAAAAACGCCTGAACTGGCTGGAGCCCGGCGATATCGAAGAAGCCCTGAACGCCGCCAATGCCATCGGCGACGACCGCCTGCAGCAACAGGGCCAGGGGCGCGTGATGCCGGACTCGTTTACCCACGGTACTTCGGCCCAGCGCGTACGCTGGTTCAAGACCGGCTTCGCCCAGGGGCAGATTGCCCAGTGCGATACCTTTAATGCCAAGAGTCTCTAAATGAATAAACGATTGGGGTTGCTGCTGGGTGTGTTGGTGTCCTGTTGCACCCTGGCGGCCGAACACGGCGTCAAGGTGGTCAGCCCCGATCGTTTTCATCTGGAAGCCGGCGACCTCAGCCTCGGCTTGAGCCAGGATTGGCGCCAGCCGTTGCCCAAGGTCACGCGTGCGCTGATCATCGTGCATGGCCGCCTGCGCAATGCGCAGACCTACCTGCAAAGTGGCATCGACGCCGCCAAGCATGCCGGGGTTCGCGGCAATACGCTGGTGATCGCGCCGCAGTTTCTCAATCAGTCGGATGTGAAGCGTAACCACCTGGGCGATCAGGTATTGCAGTGGAAGGGTAACGACTGGATGGCAGGCGACCCCTCGACGGGCCCCGGCCATATCAGTTCCTACGCCGCCCTCGACCAGATCATCAAGCACCTGGGCAACCGCACGCTGTTCCCGGCGCTGAAAGAAATCGTCATCGCCGGGCATTCAGGTGGTGGCCAAGTGGTACAACGCTTCGCCCTCACCGGCCACGATCACCCCTTGCTGCAAACCGAGGGCATCAGCCTGCGGTACGTGGTCGCCAACCCCTCGTCCTACGCCTACTTCAGCCCACAGCGGCCGGTGCCGTTCGACGCGGCCAGTTGCCCAGGTTTCAACGACTGGAAATATGGCATGCAAAACCTGCCGAATTACGTCGGCCACCAGGGTGCCCAGCAACTGGAGCAAACCTACGTGTCGCGCGACATCACCTACCTGCTGGGCCAGCAGGACACCGACCCCAACCATCCTGCACTGGATAAAAGCTGCGAAGCCGAAACCCAGGGCGCGTATCGGCTGATTCGCGGGCACAACTATGTTGACTACCTCAAGCAACGACATCCGCAGCTGGGTCACAGGCTGGTGGAAGTGCCAGGGGTTGGGCATGACGGAGACAAGATGTTCACCTCGCCGCAGGGGCAAAAGGTGTTGTTTCCACAATAATCACTGAAGAAACCGGATCAAACATGTGGGAGGGGGCTTGCCCCCGATGGCGGTATGTCAGCCAGCACCTGTTTAGCTGAAAGACCGCTATCGGGGGCAAGCCCCCTCCCACAGTTGATCGCTATTGCCTGGGCTGGATCATCTGGCGCAATAACGACGGGGACAGAAAGTGTTGTTCCCGCAATAACTGAAGAAACCGGATCAAACATGTGGGAGGGGGCTTGCCCCCGATGGCGGTATGTCAGCCAGCACCTGTTTAGCTGAAAGACCGCTATCGGGG
>NZ_CVTN01000074.1:0-98620 GCF_900004915.1 Pseudomonas sp. 31 R 17 | reverse complement strand
GATCAAACATGTGGGAGGGGGCTTGCCCCCGATGGCGGTGTGTCAGCCAGCACCTGTTTAGCTGACAGACCGCTATCGGGGGCAAGCCCCCTCCACAGTTGATCGCTATTGCCTGGGCTGGATCATTCGGCGCAATACCGCACAGTCCTCGGCATGCCAATCCGCCAACTCAGGCCACGGGTTTTCCGGCAGGTTCACCAACACGGTCCTGGTGCCCGCTGCCCGGCCACAGTCCAGGTCAAAACGATAATCCCCCACCATCACCATCTCGCTGGGTGCCACATTCCAAGCCTCCGCCAGCTTCAGCAACCCACCCGGGTCAGGCTTGGGCGGCGCGTCCTCACGCCCCAGCACATCCTCAATGGCAAAGCAGTCCGCCAGGCCGATCGCCTCCAGGGTGATATGGGCCAGCTCCTGGGCATTGCGCGTCAGAATCCCCAGGCGATAACCGCGTGCGGCCAGCTCGCGCACCAGGTCAACCGCACCTTGCGCCGCCACCGAGCCCAGCGCCAGCTCGCGCTCGTGCTCCAGCAGCCAGGCATGTTTGGCCGCCGCGATATCCGCCGGCAGCGCGGCAAGGTGGGTGAGGATATCGTCTTCGGCGGGAATCTCCAGGGCTACCCGGATGGCCGCGAAATCATGCACCGCCACCGTGAGGGTGCCATCCATGTCAAACACCCAATGCCGGACGTCGGCCAGGCTCATGCCCAGTCCTTGCGATGGCGAATCAAGCCTTCCTGGGTTACCGAGGCCACCAGTTGCCCGGCGCGGTTGTACACGCTGCCGCGGGAAAACCCACGGGAATTGCCGGCCCAGGGGCTGTCCATGGCGTACAGCAACCAGTCATCGGCGCGCAGGTCGGCGTGAAACCACAGCGCGTGGTCGAGGCTGGCGACCTGCATGTCTTTCTGCCAAACGGTTTTGCCGTGGGGCAGCAGCGAGGTGGTCAACAAGCCGAAGTCCGAGGCGTAGGCCAGCAGGTATTTATGCAATGCCGGCGCATCGGCCAGGGCGCCATCGGCGCGAAACCACACGTACTTGACCGGGTCGGACGGCTGCGGGTTGAACGGGTCTTTTTCGGTGACCGGGCGCACTTCGATGGGCTTGGGGCACAGCAGCTTGTCACGCATGTGCTCGGGGATCAGGTGCGCGCGCTGCTGAGTCAGTTCCAGCTCCGAGGGCAGGTTCTCCGGGCCGACCACCACGGGCATGGTGGTCTGGTGCTCGAAGCCTTCTTCGTCGTACTGGAACGAGGTCGTGCAGGTGAAAATCGGATGGCCCTTCTGAATCGCGGTGACGCGGCGCGTACTGAAACTGCCGCCATCGCGCACGCGGTCCACCGAATACACCACCGGCAATGCCGCGTCTCCCGGGCGCAGGAAATAACCGTGCAGGGAATGGACGTGACGCGTTTCTTCTACCGTCTGGCTGGCCGCCGACAGCGACTGGCCGAGCACCTGGCCACCGAATAGTTGGCGAAAACCCAGGTCCTGGCTGCGGCCGCGAAAGAGGTTTTCCTCGATCGGCTCCAGGGTCAGCAAGTCCACCAGATCTTCCAATACTTGGCTCATTCACACTCTCCTCAGAGCAAAACAGCATCTACCTTCACCTGTAGGAGCGAGCTTGCTCGCGAAGGTCGTCAATGGTGACGCGGGGTTCCTGATACTCCACGGCGCACTTGCGTTCTTCGCGAGCAAGCTCGCGCCTACCCGTGCAGCGTGTCCAACCATTGGGCGCGGGTGATGCGGTACAAAACATGTGGGCGCAGCGGATCATCGGCTGCGACTTTGGGGTGTTGAAAATCTGCCTGCGGATCGTAATGCATACCGATGGCCTGCATGACTTTTTGTGAAGGCAAATTGGCTTCGGTGGTGAAGGCGACGATTTCATCCAGGCTCAAGCGATCAAAACCACAACGCAATGCGGTCCAGGCCGCCTCGCTGGCGTAACCCAGGCCCCAATGTTCGCGGGCCAGGCGCCAGCCGATTTCCACCGCCGGGGTGAAGCCCGCTTCAAAACTGACGTTCTGCAGCCCGGTCAGGCCGATGAATTCGCCGGTGTCCTTGCGCTGCAAAGCCCAGAAGCCAAAACCGTATTCGGCGAAATGGCCGCGAATCCGCCCAATCAGTGCGGCGCTTTCCAGGTGGCTCAACCTGGCCGGGAAATAGCGCATCACCTGTGGGTCGTTGCACATCTGCGCGAACGCCTGCAGGTCGCTGTCACGCCATGGGCGCATGACCAGGCGTGCACTTTCCAATTCCAGTATCGGCTCCATGGTTCCCCCTCCCTTGCCATGTGCGTGAGTGTACAGCGCTGGTAAGATCCGACGCAGATTCCCGTCAGAAAATCCCATGCCCTTGCCATTGATCTACCACGATGACTACAGCCCCGAGTTCCCGGCGGACCACCGGTTCCCCATGGACAAGTTTCGCCTGTTGCGCGACCACCTGGTGGACAGCGGCCTGACCGAGGACAGCCAGTTGCTGCGCCCGCAACTGTGCCCGGCGGAGATTCTGGGCCTGGCCCATGACACCGGGTATATCGAACGCTATATGAGCGGCGAGTTGTCTCGCGAGGACCAACGGCGCCTCGGCCTGCCGTGGAGCGAGGCCCTGGCGCGCCGCACCGTACGCGCAGTGGGCGGCTCGATCCTGGCGGCGGAGCAGGCGCTGGAACACGGCCTGGCCTGCCATCTCGCCGGCGGCACCCATCACGCCCATTACGATTACCCGGCGGGCTTTTGCATCTTCAACGACCTGGCGGTGATCAGCCATTACCTGCTGGCCGGCGGCCGGGTCAATCGGGTGCTGATCTTCGATTGCGACGTGCACCAGGGCGACGGCACCGCGCGTATCCTGCATGACACGCCGGACGCCATCACCGTATCGCTGCACTGCGAAAAGAACTTTCCGGCGCGCAAGGCCCAGAGCGACTGGGACATTCCGTTGCCGATGGGCATGGGCGACGACGCCTACCTCAAGGTGGTCGATGACGCGCTCAATTACCTGTTGCCGCTCTATCAGCCGGACCTGGTGCTGTACGACGCGGGTGTGGACGTACACAAGGACGACGCCCTCGGTTACCTCAAGCTGACAGATGCCGGCGTTGCCGCGCGCGATGAAAGCGTGATGCGTCACTGCCTGGGCCGCGATATTCCAGTGATGGGCGTGATCGGTGGCGGCTACAGCAAGGACCGCCCTGCCCTGGCCCGCCGCCACGGCATCCTGCATCACAGTGCGCAGCGGGTGTGGACGTCATCAGGCTGTCATTGAAGTGTGTGCGTTACCCACAATGCCTGTGGAACCACCTGTGGATAACTTGAGCGTAACGGCCTGCAAGCAAGTAACCGTATGGCGTGTAGGAAAGTGTACATTTTTTGATCAGGCAGGCGTGCCGTCGTCGGGTAGAATGCTCGGCCTATTCACACCACCGTAGCCTTGCCCATGCCTCAGTCTTCTCCCCCCTCTGTCTCCATTATCGGCGGCGGCCCTGCCGGGCTGATGGCCGCCGAAGTCTTGAGCCAGGCGGGCGTGCGGGTGGCGCTGTACGACGGCATGCCTTCGGTGGGACGCAAGTTCCTGCTGGCCGGCGTGGGCGGCATGAACATCACCCACTCCGAAGCCTACCCGGCGTTCCTTGCGCGCTATGCCGAACGCGCGCCGCACATGGCACCGTTGCTGCGCAGCTTCGGGGCCGAGGCGTTATGCGAGTGGATTCACGGCCTGGGCATCGAAACCTTTGTCGGCACCTCAGGCCGCGTGTTTCCTACGGACATGAAAGCCGCGCCGCTGCTGCGTGCCTGGCTCAAGCGCCTGCGCGAACAAGGCGTGGTTATCCACACCCGACATCGCTGGGTGGGCTGGAATGCCGAGGGTGAGCTGCTTATCCACAGCCCCGAAGGCGAAAAAGTTGTCCACGGCGATGCCGTGCTGCTGGCCCTGGGCGGCGGCAGTTGGTCCCGCCTGGGCTCCGATGGGGCCTGGCTGAATCTGCTGGAAGGCCAAGGCGTGCCTTACGTGCGCCTGCAACCGAGCAACTGCGGGTTCGAAGTGTCGGCCTGGAGCGAGTTGATGGTCAGCAAATTCGCCGGAGCGCCGTTGAAAAACGTCGCCATTGGGCTTGGAGATGACAAGCCTCGGCTGGGCGAATGCGTGATCACCGCTACCGGCATCGAAGGCAGTTTGATTTACGCCTTATCGGCGCCGATTCGCGAGGCGATCAACCGTGATGGCGCCGCCACCGTGCATATCGATCTGCTGCCGAGCAAGCCGCTGGACAAGGTCCAGGCTGCGCTGGCAAAGCCGCGTGGGTCGCGGTCGATGAGCAAGCATTTGCACAGTCAGTTGGGGTTGGATGGGGTCAAGGCGGCGCTGTTGCGTGAGCTGGCGCCATCTGAACACTTTAATGACCCGGCGCAGTTGGCGGTGGAGATCAAGGCGTTGCCGCTGACGTTCGTCAAGACGCGGCCCATCGACGAAGCCATCAGCACCGCAGGGGGGGTGCCGTTTGAAGCGCTGGATGAGCGGCTGATGCTCAAGCAATTGCCTGGGGTGTTTTGTGCCGGGGAGATGCTGGATTGGGAGGCGCCGACCGGGGGGTATTTGCTGACGGGGTGTTTTGCCAGTGGCAGGGCGGCTGGGCTTGGGCTGTTGGAATGGCTTAGGCGCTGAGAGGTGGGGTGGATTCAAGGCCGCCATCGGGGCAAGCCCCCTCCCACACTTGACGGTATTCACAATTCAAACATGTGGGAGGGGGCTTGCCCCCGATGAGGCCATCAGCCCCACCACACAATCACTTCTTCTTACGCGGCCCGGTATTAAACACCGGCACCTTGCGCACCGGCTTGATCGACGGTTCCACCGGCGCCGCGTCACCACTGTCCACCCACTTACCCAAATTGCGCTTACCACCGCCGCCCGATGTCTTGGGCTTCTTCGGCTTTTTCGGCTTCTTCACCACCTGCCCACTGGCATCAGTCTCCGGCACGCGGTGCTCGGGTACGAAATCCGGCTCCATCTTGCGGGTCAGGGTCTGGCGCGTGAGCATCTCGATCGCCGAGAGCATGTTCACTTCATCGGCACACACCAGCGAAATCGCCTCGCCGGTGTTGCCCGCACGGCCGGTACGGCCGATACGGTGGATGTAGTCTTCGGCGACGATCGGCAAGTCGAAGTTGACCACCAGCGGCAGGTCTTCGATATCCAGGCCACGGGCCGCCACGTCGGTAGCCACCAGGATCTGCACTTCGCTGGCCTTGAAGCGGTCCAGTGCGCGTTGGCGGGTCGCCTGGGGTTTGTCGCCATGGATACCGTCGGCATTGATGCCCAGGCCCTGCAACTTGTCCACCAGCGCGTCCACGCCGTTACGCGTCTTGGCGAATACCAGCACCTGCTTCCAGCGGCCCTTGCGCATCAGGTGCACGAACAGTTCCGCCTTGCGCTTTTTATCCACCGGCACCACCCACTGCTGCACGGTGTTGGCGGCGACGTTGCGCGGGCTGACTTCGATACTCAGCGGATCATTGAGCATCTGCCCGGCGAGCAGGCGGATGTCATCGGAGAACGTGGCGGAGAACAGCAGGGTCTGGCGTTTCTTCGGCAGCATGCGGTAGATGTTCGCCAGCTCTTCGGAGAAGCCCAGGTCGAGCATGCGGTCGGCTTCATCCAGCACCAGGGTTTGCAGCTGATTGAGTTTCAGCGCGTTCTGGCGGAACAGGTCGATCAGGCGGCCAGGGGTGGCGACCAGGATGTCGACACCCTTGCGCAGCTTCATCATCTGCGGGTTGATGCTCACGCCGCCGTACACCGCATACGTGGTCAGCGGCAGGTGCTGGGCGTATTCGGCGACGCTGGCGTGAACCTGCTCGGCCAGCTCGCGAGTGGGGCACAGGATCAGCGCACGCGCCGAGTTGGCGGCGACTTTCGGCCCTTCCATCGTCAGCAGTTGCAGCAGCGGCAAGGCAAAGCCGGCGGTCTTGCCGGTGCCGGTCTGGGCGGCGGCCATCAGGTCGCGACCGGCCAGCACCGCCGGAATGGCTTGCGCCTGCACCGGCGTCGGGGTCTGGTAGCCAAGCGTCTCAAGGGCGCGCAGCAAGGGTTCGATCAGGCCAAGTGTGGCGAAAGTCATGTGTTTACCGTAGGAAAAATTCAGCGCATGGGCGTAATGCGCGGCAGTTTACCTTATTTCCGGCTTGGGCTTGCGCCACTGGGGCAGGCTGATCAACAGCACGGCGCTGATGATCACCAGCATCGCCAGGGCCTCTTCCACACCGATGCTCTCGCCGACGAACACAATCCCCAGCAACACCGCCACCGCCGGGTTCACATAGGCATAGCTGGTCGCCGCCGCCGGGCGCACGTGCTTGAGCAGGTACATGTAGGCGTTGAACGCGATGATGGAACCAAACACCGTCAAGTAGGCCAGGGCCAGCCAGCCTTCCAGCGGCGGCATGGCCTGCAGGTGCTCGCCGGACAGCGTGCTGACGATCAGCAGCGCCACGCCGGCCACCAGCATTTCCGCGGCACTGGCCATGGCGCCCTGGGGCAGCGGCAAATGGCGACTCCACACCGAGCCGAAGGCCCAGGAAGCCGCCGCCATCAACAGCAACACCGCCCCCAGTGGGCTCGATTGCAGGGTGCTGCCCATGTTGAGCATCGCAATACCGATGATCCCCAGAATCACCCCGGCCCATTCCAGCCGCGTATTACGCGCGCCCCAGAAAAAACCACACAGCAGGGTGAACAGCGGCACGGTCGCCACCGCCAATGCGGCCACGCCGGACGACACGCCCATATGTTCCGCCACACTGACGCCGCCATTGCCTACGGTGAGCAACAAGATGCCGATCATCCCGGCCGCCTTCCACTGCGGCCACGTCGGCGCTGGCACCCCGCGCCACCGCAGATAGGCATACATCAACGCGCCCGCGGTGCAAAACCGAATCCCCGCCAGCAGCAGCGGTGGCCAATACTCCACGCCGATGCGAATCACCAGGTAAGTGGAACCCCAGATCACATACAACGCAAAAAAGGCGGCGATCAACGGTAAGGGAAAACGACGTGGGCCAGGCATGAGGCGGCTCTATGGCAGGAGTTGGGAGGCTTATTCTAGAAACGAAGGCGCATAAACATAAGTTACAAAACCTGTTTAAAGCGCCCATACACTTTTCAAAGCATGGTTATGAAGGCTATAACCCATGCTTTCGAAAGCCACGCGCAACCGGAGCCTTATCATGGACAAATACGACCGCATGCTCCTCAGCGCCCTGCTCGAAGACGGCCGCGCTTCCTACGCCCAACTGGCCCGCACGGTGAACCTCTCCGCCCCCGCCGTGGCCGAGCGCGTGGCCAAGCTGGAGGCCAGCGGGGTGATTACCGGTTACCAGGCCAAGGTCGACTTGTCCAAAGTCGGCCTGCCGATTCAATGCGTGATTGAATTGCGGCTGACCAATCACGGCAGCCAGAAGGTCTACGACGCCCTGGCGCAAATTCCCGAACTGACCGAATGCCATCGGGTCACCGGCGACCCGTGCGTGATCATGCAAGCAGCAGTGGGCACCATGCCGGAGCTGGAAGACCTGATTAATCGGGTGGCGAAGTTCGGGTTCAGCAAGACGTCGATTATTTTGTCCAGCGCCATAGAGCGCCGAGTGCCGCTGGGACAATTGGAAGGGAATGGCAAACATGGCGGTTAAACAGCTGCAATTTGAGCGGGTCATCAGTCTCAGCCATCCAATCAACCCGCGTATCCCGCTGTGGCCGGGCGACCCGCCAGTGGCGTTTGAAGACGTTGCGTCATTGGAGCGCGACGGCTATTACCTGCGCCGCTTCAGCATGGGCGAACACAGCGCCACCCATATGAATGCGCCGAACAGCTTTTATGCCGATGGGATGGGGATTGAGGGTTACTCGGCAGAAGCGCTGGTGCGGCCGGCGGTGGTGATCGATGTGCGCGGCAAAGCCGCGGCCGATCCGGATTACCAAGTCAGCCCGCAGGATATCCACGCCTGGGAACACCAACACGGCCCTATCGATGCGGGTTCGGTGGTGCTGGTGTACACCGGGTGGCAACACCTCTGGAACGACCCGACCGCCTTTTTCGGCCACGATGCGCAAGGCTCGCACTTTCCAGGGATTGGCGAGGCCGCCATTGGCTTTTTGCTGGAGCATCGCCATATTGCCGGCGTGGGCATTGATACCCACGGCGTGGATTATGGGCAAAGCAGCGCGTTCGCCATCAATCACGCGGTACTGGCCGAAAACGGGATTGTGCTGGAGTGCCTGACCCAGCTCGACCGGCTACCGGCCACTGGGGCAACGCTGGTCATCGGGATATTGGCGCTTGAGGGTGGCTCGGGTTCACCGGCCTCGGTGATGGCCTTTATTCCCTGACATCATCGCGGCGTTGAGCGCTCAACGATCAGATCGACTATCTGCCTGATGGTCGTAATGTGATCCCAATCGTCCTGAGTCGCTTGCAGCTTGAACTGCCACTTGATCTGCATGACGAAGCAGGTCAGGTCGTCATCAATGATGTCGAAGTCATGGATGAAGTTGGTGTGCTCCGTCACCTGGCTTCGGTCGATAAAACCGATGATATCGACGAACAGTTGGATCACTTTTTCGCTGATTTCGGCTCTGGTCAGGCTACCTTCCATTTCTCACCTCATAGGCACACTTACCAATACTCACTAGATCAAAGACTGCAAGCCCGACAGCAACGAAGGGTATGCCTCGCCCGATAATGCCGAATACCCGGACCGTGCCAAAGGTTGCTTTTGCCATTCTGGCCATGGTGGGTTGCCTGATCAATGTACGAGGGAAAAAGCGCATTCCGATCAGGCTAGCCAGGTTCGTGGTTTTGCTGGAACCGACGTGAACCCAGGTACCCACCGCAATTTTGCTTATCGGTATACCCGCCGCGCCAGTGATCACCGTCGCTGCCGTGAGGCCGTAGTGTTGCTGTGTACATTTCCAGAGTTGATCAAACGTCGTATCGGGCACAGTGAGGTCAGTGTGCAGGGGCTTGAGTAATTGGTAATGAGGGCCATGACTCCACCCTGGTGAACTCGGCAACATCATGACTGCCGGGCAGCTTGTCAGCGTGTTCCCCACATGAAACGCCATGCTTGAACTTGAACCCAGATCAATGCCATTTGATTCAAGTTCGAGCTTGTTTCGCATGATCGCTGTATGAAGGTCGCTTTCCTGCATGATCGTTGTCCCTGTGCGTGAATGACAGACGCAATGGTAGTTCGCAGTAAGACGCCATACATGAGTGAAAAGGAAAACCAGAAAGGTCCTAGGTCACAGCCGGATTTGGCCTACCGATCATTCAGAACTCAAGGGAAAGCGATCTCAAACCACCAGAATTTCAGTGGCCAGCAAGACCGATCCCTTTCATTTGCGGGACGTTTCCGAGAGAATCCCACGGCCTTGTTTCCGTCGGATTCGGTAGCTAGTCTCGGCCTGTCATCGAATGTTCGGTGACCGGACGTGCAAGTCCGACGGCAAGCAAGATCATAAATAAACCTACAGCCGATATGCCTGTTATGGCGGCTGTGCGTGGGAGGCCTTCGGGCCTGCTGGGTTTGGATCCTTGCCCCGGTCTTGCACACCTACGCACAGTTGCCACCCTAATTCGCGTGCAAGCGAACGGTGTCGACTTCTTCCAGCAAGGAGTTTCACCATGGTCAAAGTCACCCCCGACCCACCCAAGTCAAAACCCGATTTCCCCAGCGAAGACGCCCTGCTCCACCGTCGTGCCATCGACTACTACCTCAAGGCCTCCGCCCCGGACGCGCCCATTTTTATCCTGAATGACAACCTGAGCTTCGAAGACGCCCTGGCCCATGCGGCGGATTTGCTGCATTGCGCGGTGGAGACGGCCCACGCGTCGGGTGAGGTGATGAAGGCGCCGCAGCGGGCGGTGATGCATTTGGTGGAGATGGCGAAGGGGGTGGTGGATCAGGCTTTGGAGTGTGCGCAACCTCGATAGGCGACGCATCACCCAATGTGGGAGGGGGCTTGCCCCCGATTGCGGTGTACCAGCCAGCTTATCTGTAGCTGACCCACCGCTATCGGGGGCAAGCCCCCTCCCACATTTGGAAATTCAGTGGTCTTGAAACCGTGCCCAGGCCTCAGAACCCGCGATGTTTCTTCAGGTGCTCATTGATCTTCGCGGCCGGCACTTTCTGCAAGGTGCACAGCAGGTCGTGGGACAGTTCGCGCAGGCCGTGGGTCTGGCGCAGTTCCCGCGCCAGGTGCGCCGTCAGGTTGGCGGCCATCTCGGCATCCGCCAGCGCCCGGTGAGCCTGGCCGGTGTGGGGCAGTTGGGCGTAGCTGTTGAGGGTGCCGAGCTTGTGATTGGGCGCCGCCGGCATCAGGCGGCGGGCCAGCAGCAGGGAGCAGGCGAATTTCTGCAGGCGGGTGCGGCGGATCAGGCCCAGTTCAAAGTCCCAGAACTTCTGGTCGAACGCGGCGTTGTGCGCCATCAGCGGCGTGGTGCCGACGAACTCATTGACCTCATTCATCACCCGCTCGGCCGGTGGCGCGTTGCGCAGCATGGCGTTGCTGATGCCGGTGAGTTGTTCGATGAAGCCGGGCACGCGCACGCCGGCATTCATCAGGCTCTGGTAGCGGTCGACAATGTGCCCGCGCTCAAGGATGACCACGCCAATTTCCGTGGCCCGGCAGTGGCTGCTCGGGGTGATGCCGGTGGTTTCAAAGTCAATGACCGCTATACGTTCCAAACCTGTTCCAACTCCGTTCAACAATGTATTGAGCCGCCGCGCCTATTTGAGCAGCAACGCGCCTTCGATCGGCACATAGCGGCTGGCGGCGCGTATCAATGAGTTGGCCGTCAGCCCCGGCACGCCGTAGGCCACCGCTTGCACGCCATGCTTGTGAATGATGCGCTCGAGCAGCATGTCGAAATCCCCGTCGCCGGAGGCCAGCACCACTTCGTCGACATGGTCGGCGGCGTCCATGATGTCGAGGGTGATGCCCACGTCCCAGTCGCCCTTGGCCGAACCGTCGCTGCGCTGGATGTAAGGCTTGAGTTTTACCGTAAAGCCCAGGTTGCGCAGGATCTGCTGGAACTGCTGCTGTTTGCTGTCGCCACGGTCGATGGCGTAGGCGTAGGCCTCGACGATCTGCCCATGGGCGCTGATATCAGCCCAGAGCGCCGCGTAGTTGAAGTGGCAGCCGTAGGCCTGGCGGACGGTGTAATAGAGGTTTTGCACATCGGCGAACACTGCAATTTTCTTCACCGCACTTCCTCACTGACCGCCAGGCGCCAGCGCCCGGAAAGGTTGCCAGTATGCCAGCCATGGGGAGGTTTCCGGGAAAAAATCAGACCGGGGCGACGCAGCGCCCCGGGTCGAGCGGGTCAGACGAAGGAATCGTCGTCGCCAAAGGCGGAGGAATCGTCGACATAATCGCTGTCGGCGACGCTGTCCGCGTTGTTGCTGCCCCAGTTGTCATTCCCGGCGAACTTCTGGTCATCGTTGCCCCAGCCACCTTGATCACTGGCCGGCGCCGGTTGTTCGATGATCTCTTCCACCACCTGCGGCTGCTGGTTGTGATGAAACAGGCTGCTGATGCCCTCGGCGAGCAATACACCACCGGCCACGCCGGCTGCGGTCTTCATGGCGCCACCGAGGAACCCGCTGCCGACTGGTGCGGCGGCGGCCGGTTGTGGCGGCTGTTGATAATTCTGCTGCGGCGCCGACGCGTTGAACGATGGCCGCGCCGGTTCACGCCAACCGCCGCCCGAATTACCCGGCGCAGGCTGCGCCTCGCGCGAACCGCCGCCAAAGATGCTCGACAGGAAGCCACCACCGCCGCTGGCCGGGGCCGGTTGCGCGGATTTGGCGCGCTGCAATTCTTCCTGCAGTTGCTGGATCTGCTGGGCCTGCTGCTTGTTCTGCGCATCCAGGCTTTGCAGCGCGTGTTCCTGCACCAGGAGCGACTGGGTCATGTAGTAGCCGGCGGCCGGTTGGCGAGTCATGTGTTCCTTGATCCGCGCTTCGGCCTGGGCGTCGCGGGGGGCTGAGTCCGTCTCGGCTTGCTGCAAGCGTGAAAACAGTCCATCGATCAGGGTTTGTTCTTCGCTGTTCATGGCGACCTCGTTAGATTGCCGGTAAAAATCAGGGTCCCGCCTGACATCAGGCAAGGTACGTCCTAGTTATGGGGCTGTTACCAATTGTTTCAATGGTCTTTACTCAAGGTTTACGTTTGCTTGCCCAGCCCGGCTATCGGTTAAAGTGTGTCCCTGCTTTTCGGCCTGTGATGACTCTGATGAATCCGTTAGACGTGCTGCGCGACTCCTTCCGCTTTACCCTGCGCAACCTGGGCGCCATCGTCCAGCTGTGCCTGCCGCTGGTGATCCTCGAAGCCCTGTTGCAACAGGTGCTCGACCACATGCTGGGCCCGGAGGCCTTCAGCGGTTACAGCGTGGTGGTGGGGTTACTGGTGTATCCGCTGTACACCGGCGCCCTGATCCTGTTCCTCGACGCCCGCACCCGCGGTGAATCGCCACGTACCCGGGATGTGTGGGCCCTGGCCCTGGCCATGTGGCCGCGCTTCGCCCTGTTGACCGCCATGAGCACACTGCTGATTCTGCTCGGGCTGTCGCTGTACTTCCTGCCGGGCCTGTGGCTGATGGTGGTGCTGGCGTTTGCCGAATACCTGCTGGTGTTACGCGGCATGTCGGCGCTCGAAGCGATGAAGGAAAGCCTGCGCCTGACCCGTGGGCATTTCTGGCGCATCCTGGTGTGCCTGCTGTGCGTAATGACGCCGCTGTGGCTGCTCAAGGGCGCCAGCGTGGCGGCGTATCCCGAACCCGCGCCGCTGCTGGGGCTGCTGATGGACAGCGCCCACAGTTTCCTGCAACTGTTTACCAGTGTGGTGCTGTTCCGTTTATTCATGTTGATCGGTGGCGACGCCGACGCGCGGTGATATGCTCCGTGCCTCTTCTGAAACGCACATAAGCCGAGCCGATGACCCGTTTATTGCGCATCACCCTGTTGAGCCTGCTTCTGATTGCAGGCCTGTTGGCGGCACTGATCTACAGCCTGACCTGGCGCCCGGCCGACAAGGAGACCCTGCCGGTCAGTTGCGTGGCGCCGCGTGCGCCGACCCTGCTGCCGGGGCAGGCGCTCAAGGTGATGACCTGGAACGTGCAGTACCTGGCCGGCAAGAACTACGTGTTCTGGTACGACACCCCCGACGGCAGCGGCCCGGACGAACGGCCCACGGTTGAGGATATGGCCTTCAGCCTTGACGAAGTGGCGCGGGTGATCCGCGACGAACAGCCCGACATCCTGCTGTTGCAGGAAATCGACGAAGGCGCCAAGCCCTCCCATTACCAGGATCAACTCGCGCTGTTGCAGGAGCGGCTGGTCGACCTCTACCCGTGCAGCACCCAGGCATTCGACTGGAAAGCCGACTTTGTGCCCAGCCTGCCCATCTTCGGCAGCGTCGGGCGCAAGCTGGCCACCCTCAGCCGCTACCAGATCGAACACGCCGAGCGCCTGCAACTGCCGACCGCCGATGCCAACTTCATCAGCCGCCAGTTCCAGCCCAAGCCCGCCTTGTTGCTGACTTACCTGCCGCTGAGTGACGGTGGCCAGTTGGCGGTGCTCAACACACGCCTGGACGGCGGTATGCCTGGGCGCAGTGCGGTGCAGGAGCAGGTGGAGGCCACCGTGAAGTTACTGGATAAACTCGAAGGCCGTGGCACACCCTGGCTGATCGGCGGGGATTTCAATCTGCTGCCGCTGGGCCAATTCCTGCGCCTTGATGCGCAAAAACGCGGCCAGTATTCGCCGGACAGTGAGTTGCACCTGTTGTGGGACAAATACCCGATGATCCCGAGCAACAGTGAATCCAGTGGCATCGACCGCAAGCAATGGCTGACGCACTTCCCCAATGACCCAAGCCTCGAGGGGCCGGATCGTACGCTCGACTACCTGTTCTACAGCGCGCGGATCAAGCGGGTCGAGGCCAAGGTCAGGCAGGAAGACACCTTGCGCATCTCCAACCATTTACCGGTCATCGCCCGCTTCCTGCTGCCTGCCGCGCAATAAAATGTGGGAGGGGGCTTGCCCCCGATGGCAGTGTGTCAGTCAGTACAGCTGTTACTGGTACACCGCTATCGGGGGCAAGCCCCCTCCCACAGGTAATGCCGTTCAGTTAAGCGTATATCGTGCTCTGTAGGAGCGAGCTTGCTCGCGAAAAGCGTCAACGATAAGGCGTGCTTCCTGAATGAACGCGGCGCCTGTGAGTTTTTCGCGAGCAAGCTCGCTCCTACAAAATGCCTTAACTGAACGGCATTACCTCCCACAGGGGATGTCCATTGTGGCTACTTTCGGGGTTTGATCCTGGCGGTCGCTTCGGCCACCAGGGGGTCGTCCGGCCAGTAATGCTTGGGGTAACGCCCCTTTAAATCCTTTTTCACCTCGGCATAGGTACTGCGCCAGAAGTTGGCCAGGTCCTGCGTGACCTGCACCGGCCGCCGCGCCGGCGACAGCAGGTGCAACTTCACCACTTGGCGCCCACCGGCAATCCGTGGCGTATCCGCCAGCCCGAACAGCTCCTGCAGGCGCACCGCCAGGATCGGCGGCTGTTCGCTGTAGTCCAGGCGCACCGACGAGCCCGACGGCACTTTCACATGCTGCGGCGCGAGTTCATCCAGGCGCTGGGGCAGTGGCCAGGGCAGCAGGTTGTGCAGGTAGCTGGAAATATCCAGGTTGGCAAAATGGCTCAGGCGCGAGACTTTGCCCAGGTAGGGCATCAGCCAGTGCTCCAGGCTGGCGAGCAGGGCCTTGTCGCTGATATCGGGCCATTCGCTGGTGTGGCCGACGTCCAGTTGGCGCAGCAGCATCACACGGGCCTGCCATTGGCGCAGCTCCGGGGTCCAGGGCAGTAGCTCCAGGCCTTTGCGGCGCACCAGATTGACCAGCGCCTGGCTGCGGGCAGACTCGTCGAGGCCGGTCAGAGGTTCACGGCTGAGCACCAACTCGCCGACCTTGCGCTGGCGTTCGGCGCGCAGCACGCCTTCGCGTTCATCCCAATCCAGCTGGTCGACGTTGCGCACTTGCTCGGCCAGCACCGTATCAAACAGCGCCGGATCAAAATCCGCCGCCAGGTAGATGCGCTCTTCACGTTGACCCTGGCGGCTACCCAAGTCAGCGATCACCAGCCAGGGTTGTTTCATCAGGCTGTCGGCATCGGCGAACAGCGCCGCGCGGCCGTTGGCCAAACGGTATTCGGCGCCACCGGGGCGACGCTGTTGAGCGACGCGGTCCGGATAGGCCAGCGCCAGCAGGGCGCCGAGCCAGCGAGGGTGGTCGGGGTCGGCCACCGGTTGGCTGGCCTTGCCTCCTAAATAACCGCGATACTGGCGCGCCAACTGCCTGGCCCGTTGCACCCCGCCCTGGGTACCACGGGCGCGCTCTTCGCCGGACATCAGCGCCAGGCGACTGTGCAAGTCCGCACCACCACCGCGCAAGATATCGCGTTCGCCCAACAGCGCCGCCACGTCGCAGGCCATCGCCGCCAGCCCGAGGTCCTGCCCGCGCAACAACAGATGGGCGATACGCGGGTGGGCGGGCAATTCGGCCATCTTCTGCCCATGGGCGGTGAGGGTTTCTTCGTTCAATGCGCCGAGGCGTTGCAGCAGTTCCTGGGCCTGGGCATACGCAGCGGCGGGCGGCACATCCAGCCATACCAACTGGCTGGGCGTCACGCCCCAACGGGCCAGTTGCAAGGCCAGCCCGGCCAGGTCGGCGGCGAGTATTTCCGCGCTGCCATACGCGGCCAGACCGTCATGCTGGTCTTCGGACCACAACCGATAACACACGCCTGGCTCCAACCGCCCTGCCCGACCGGCGCGCTGGGTGGCGCTGGCGCGGGAGGTGCGCTGGGTGTCGAGGCGGGTCATCCCGCTGCCCGGGTCGAAACGCGGCACCCGCGCCAGCCCGGCGTCGATCACCACGCGCACGCCGTTGATGGTCAGGCTGGTCTCGGCGATGTTGGTGGCCAGCACCACTTTGCGCTTGCCGGCCGGCGCCGGGTCGATGGCCGCGCGTTGAGCGTTGAGGTCCAGCTCGCCATGCAGGGGGCATAACAACACATCAGGGCGATCCCCCAGGGCGTCGGCCAACTGCTGGTTGACCCGGCGAATCTCCGCCTGCCCCGGCAGGAACACCAGCACGCTGCCGGTTTCGTCATGCAGAGCTTCAAGAATCGTCTGCACCACCCGTGGCTCGATAAATTCCCCGGCCTGGTACGGCCGCCCCCAGCGCATCTGCACCGGGAACATGCGCCCTTCGCTGCGCAGGATTGGTGCGTCATCCAGCAGGCTGGCGAGGCGCTCGCCTTCGAGGGTGGCGGACATCAGCAGGATTTTCAGCGGCTGCTCGTCACGAAACAGCTCGCGGCCGTTGAGGCTCAGGGCCAGCGCCAGGTCGGCGTCGAGGCTGCGCTCGTGGAATTCGTCGAAGATCAGCAGGCCCACGCCGTCCAGCGCCGGGTCGTCCTGCAGGCGACGGGTGAGGATGCCTTCGGTGACCACTTCGATGCGAGTATTGGGGCCGACTTTGCTGTCGAGGCGAATGCGATAGCCGACCGTTTCACCGACCTTTTCACCCAGCTCGCTGGCCAGCCGCTCGGCGGCGGCCCGCGCAGCCAGGCGCCGGGGTTCGAGCATCAGGATGGTTTGCCCGGCGAGCCAGGGCTCATTCAATAATGCCAGGGGCACGCGGGTGGTTTTACCGGCGCCGGGGGGCGCTTCCAGCACGGCTTCGTGGCGAATCGCCAAGGCGTCACGCAGGGCGGGTAAAACATCATCAATCGGCAACGAATTCATACTGGCTCCAAAGCAGAGCGGCGAGTATAACGGCGAACGGCCGGAGGCTTGCTCTGGTCTGAATAACATCGCTTCCATACTGAGATCGTTCCCACGCTCTGCGTGGGAACGATCAGGCGGTGCGATATAGTCATGTATCAATTGTGTTCAGGAGACTTTTTCATGCGTATCGCTTCCCGTGTCATCGGCGGTGTCTTGGCCGTCACCCTGCTGAGCCAACTCACCGCCTGCGGTTCGATTTTCTACCCCGACCGGCGCGGTCAGATCAACGGCAAGATCGACCCGGCCATCGCCGTGCTCGATGCGGTCGGCTTGTTGTTCTACGTGATCCCCGGCCTGATCGCGTTCGGCGTCGACTTCGCCACAGGCGCGATCTATTTCGAACCGGGCAAGACCGCCCAGGTCGCGCCGGAAAAACTGCACGAAGCCATCGGCGCCGACGGCAAGGTCGATAACGCCAAGCTGCAAAGCATCATCCAGACGGAAACCGGCCGCACCTTGCCGCTGGACGATCCGCGCCTGATCCAGTTCAAGGGCAGCGTGCACCAATTGGCGTCTCTGGGCCTGCAGCCCGCCGCATAAGGACAGCCCATGACCAGCAGTCCCGAACACGCCAGGCTTCTGCGCCTGGCCACCCGCGCCTCGGTGGGCGTGGCCTGTGTGCTGATTGTCACCAAGGCCATCGCCTGGTGGTTCAGTGGCTCGGTGGCCATGCTCGCCGGGTTGACCGACTCGCTGCTCGATGGCGTGACCTCGCTGCTCAATCTGCTGGCGGTGCACTACGCCCTGCGCCCCGCCGATGATGACCACCGTTACGGTCACGGCAAGGCGGAGTCGCTGTCGGGGATGGCCCAGGCGCTGTTTATCGGTGGCAGCGCGGTGTTGATCGCCTTGCAGGCCTATCAACGCCTGCAGCACCCGGAACCCGTGGGCGCGCCCTGGCTGAGCATCGGCGTGATCGTGTTCTCACTGGTGCTGACCGTGGCGTTGTTGATGCTGCAACATCGGGTGATCCGCGAAACCGGCTCCAACGCGGTACGCGCCGACTCGCTGCATTATCGCTCCGACCTGATGCTCAACGGCAGCATCCTGGTGGCCTTGGTGCTCGCCGGTTTTGGCTTTAATCAGGTGGACGCCTGGTTCGGCCTGGGCATCGCCGCCTACATCCTGTGGAGTGCGATCCAGATTGCCCGGGAAAGCTTTGCCGTGTTGATGGATGAAGAGTTACCGCCGGACGTCAGCCAGCACATGCTTGAACTGGCCCGTAGCGTACCCGGGGTACTGGGCGCCCACGACTTGCGCACACGCATTTCGGGCAGCCACTGGTTTGTGCAGTTGCACCTGGAGTTGCCGGGGGAATTGACCTTGTCGGTGGCCCACAGCATCAGCGACCAGGCCGCCGACGCCATTCACCAGGCTTACCCACGCGCCGAAGTGCTGGTGCACGCCGACCCGCGGGAAGTGGTCACTGGCAACAAGACCTAGTACTGCACCTGATACCCACGACTGCCCAGGCAGTTGCCCTGGGCCTGGCGGTAGGTCTGCACCACCGCAGGGTCGGGGGCGTAGGTGGCGGTCTGCGGGTCAAAGCCGCTTTGCTGCGCGGCCCAGCGGTAACAATCGTAACCGTCCTGCTGCACCTGAGCCGGGGATTGCCCGTTGGCAGGGTAGGCCACCACGTCATAGCCGTTGCCTTGCGGCGCAGGCTGAGGCGCCGGCACCTGCGCCGGCGGTTCCACTACCACGTATTGCTGGGTGTTCTGTTCGTAGGCGTAGTAGGCGCCAGCCGCCAGAAACAATAGCGAACCGCCCACCCAGACTTCACGCGCGTAGTCCGGCAAATACTGCACCCGGATGCCATACGGTGGCCTCACCACCACATAACGCGGGCCTTGTGGACGGTACCAGTAGCCGCCGGAGAAAAAGTAATCCTGGCCGCGATACGGCACGCGGTAATTACGGTCAGGGAAACGGTCGACGACATAGCCGGGGCGATGCTGCGGCCCCGGGCCCCAACCATTGCCATGCCCATCGGGGCGGCCAGGCCAGCGGTTATCCCAGCGGTTATCGTTGGGATGACCATTGTCGCCGGGGCGCGAACCGGGACCGCCGGCCTCCCAGTGGCGGTTGTCGTCGTTGCGCCGGGGAATGTCGCGGTAGTAACCCTGGCGCGGTTCCTGGGTCTGGCGCACGGTATCGGGCCGGCCCTGGATCGGCAGGTTATTGGACGGCTGCGGCTGCGGTCGCCCCGGTTCATTGACCGGCGGACGCCCTTGCCATTGGCCGCCGCCATTGTGGCCGCCGCGATCAACCGGCGGGGCCTGCGGGCGCGGCGGGTTATTGTCCGGACGACCTGCGCCTTCCGGCCCCCGCTCATGCTGGCCACCGCCCTGTGGGCGCGGCCCCTGGCCCGGTGAGTTATCGCGCTCGTCGGCGATTACCTGCGTGCCGACGCTGACCACCAGCAAACCAACACCTGCCATACGCCAGATGCGCTTCATGCTTTTCCTCACTGCGGGTTAGGGCTTGTTCATGAGACTGGGAAAGCCTCGCCCGGTTCTGAGACAGGTTATCAGTCACCAGCACTATTTTCTTGAACGCAAAAGAAAAGGGGTGACCCGTCGGCCACCCCTTGAGAACTTCGTCCTGGCTCAACGCTTTTGACGTTGGCTCACCTCACGCCGTCTTGTGGACAGTGTGCAGCCTGGAGGCCGGCTCAACCCTGCTGGGGCGGCGGCCGCAGCGGGCCTGATTGGGCGCGCTGCTGTGGACTGTTGTCCAGGCGGTGATTCTGTTGATAAAGATACAGGCCTGCGCCCGACGGATGATTGCGAAGATTGCGTCAATAAACAGTGCTTGCGCAATTTTTAACCCTTCATGGATAATTCACCGCAATAGTTACGACAAAGGCCAACCCAATGAGCAAGCTTGACCGATACGACCTGAGTATTCTGGCGGAATTGCAGCGCGACGCGAGGATCTCCAACCAGGAGCTGGCCGAGCGTATCGGCCTGTCGCCTTCGCCCTGCTCGCGCCGGGTCAAGCAATTGGAAGACGACGGCTACATCGCTCGCCAGGTCGCGTTGCTCGACCGCAAGATGCTCGGCCTGAGCCTGACGGCCTATGTGCTGATCGGCATGGACCGGCATACGCCGGAACGTTTCGAGAATTTCGAAGCGGCCATCCGTACCTTGCCCCAGGTCCTGGAATGCAGCCTGGTGACCGGGATGGACGCCGACTATCAGTTGAAGGTGGTGGTGCCGGACATGGACCATTATCAGAAGCTGCTGCTGGGGCACCTGACCCGGATTGAAGGCGTGACCAGCGTGCGCTCCAGCTTTGTGCTGAACCAGGTGCTCAACAGCACCGAACTGCCATTGACCCACCTGCGCACCTGAGGACAACGAAGTTCAAGGGGCTTGCTTGTTGTAGGAGCGAGCTTGCTCGCGAAAAACGCACAGGCGCCGCGTTCATTCAGAAAGCACGCGGTATCGTTGACGTTTTTCGCGAGCAAGCTCGCTCCCACATTTGGATTGTGCTTCGACCCAGGTCAATGTTGCGCCTGTGACGCTGCCGTATACTTCCCGCCTGCCTTAGTAGGAAGCCCCATGAACAACATCGACCCCGCCCTGTTCGAAGAATGGATGATGACCGGCCTGGTCACTGTCCTGATTATTTTCATGGGCTTTATCGTCTGGGACCTGGCGAAGAAATCCAAGGCCGGGCGCTTTGGCTCGTTCATTCTGTTTTTCGTGCTGGGCCTGGGCGTGGCCGCGTTCATCATCAAGAGCGTGGTGATCGGGCTGATCGAATCCGGCGCCTTATAAACGTGCCGGTACGGCCTTCCATTGGCCCTGATCGAGGCCGTCGATAGACCAGTCACCAATCCGCACGCGCACCAGGCGCAACGTCGGCAAGCCCACCGCCGCGGTCATGCGCCGCACCTGGCGATTGCGCCCTTCACGTATCACCAACTCCAACCAATGAGTCGGCACGCTTTTGCGAAAACGCACGGGCGGGTTGCGCGGCCATAATTCGGGTTCTTCCAACTGCCGCGCCTCGGCGGGCAAGGTCATGCCGTCGTTAAGCTCCACGCCGTCGCGCAAGCGTTGCAGTTGTTCTTCGGTCGGTTCGCCTTCGACTTGCACCCAGTAGGTTTTTGCCAGCTTGTGTTTGGGATCGGCAATGCGCGCCTGCAACTGGCCATCATTGGTCAGCAACAACAGGCCTTCGCTGTCACGGTCCAGGCGGCCGGCCGGGTAGATGCCGGGGATATCGATGAAATCCTTGAGGGTCGCGCGCCCGCCTTCGTCACTGAACTGGGTCAGCACATCGAAAGGCTTGTTGAACAGGATCAGTTTTGGCTCGGCCGGCGGCGCCTTGGCGACACGGCGCGGGCCTGCATGCGGGGGTTTCACGCCGGGGCGGCGCGCATCGGGACGGGTGGGACGGGACATGGCAAGGGAGCATCTAACGGTCAGGACCCACAATGCTAGAGGCCTGACCGCTAAATGACCATCCCCACCGCTTAGCGGAACGGCGGCTCGTCGAAGCTGCGCAGTTTGCGCGAGTGCAGCGAGTTGAGTTCGGTACGCAGCAGGTCGACGGCCTCGATGCCGATCTTCAAGTGCTGGCTGACGGCGCGCTCGTAGAACGCGTTGGCCGAACCCGGCAACTTGATCTCGCTGTGCAGCGGCTTGTCCGACACACACAACAACGTGCCGTACGGCACCCGCAAACGGTAGCCCTGGGCGGCGATGGTGCCGCTTTCCATGTCCACCGCCACGGCGCGAGACAGGTTGATCAGCGGTCGTTCCTGGGCCCAGCGCAGTTCCCAGTTGCGGTCGTCGTAGGTCAATACGGTGCCGGTGCGCAGGCGTTTTTTCAGCTCTTCACCTTTTTCGCCGGTGACGTTCGCCGCCGCTTGCTGAAGCGCCAGTTGCACCTCGGCCAGGGCCGGGATCGGGATGTTCGGCGGAACCACGCGGTCGAGAATCCCATCACGACGCATATAGGCGTGGGCCAGTACGTAGTCGCCGATGGTCTGGGATTGGCGCAGGCCGCCGCAGTGCCCGATCATCAGCCAGCAATGCGGGCGCAGCACGGCCAGGTGGTCGGTGATGTTCTTGGCGTTGGACGGGCCCACGCCGATATTCACCAGGGTCACGCCATGGCCATCAGTGGCCTGCAGGTGGTAGGCCGGCATCTGGTAGCGATGCCAGACCACGCCCGCGGCAATCGCCGACGCTTCGCCGTGGTCCATGCTCTTGTCGATCACCACGTTGCCCGGCAGCACCATGCGGATAAAGCGTGGGTCGCTGCGCAGTTGCTCCAGGCCATGCAGGATGAACTGGTCAACGTAGCGATGGTAGTTGGTCAACAGAATCCACGGCTGCACATGGCGCCAGTCGCTGCCGGTGTAGTGCACCAGGCGGCGCAGGGAGAAGTCCACACGCGCCGCGTCGAACAGGGCCAGGGGCAGCGGGTCGGTGTTTTCCCAGTCATAGAGACCGTCGGCAATGCCATCGGTGGCGGCAGACAAGTCGGTGCTGGGGAACACGCGGGCCAGGGTCGCGGCGGTCACGCCGGAACCGGCCAGTTCGTCGCCCTGCTCCACCACGTACGGGTACGGAATGTTCTGCTGGCTGACGCCCACTTCCACCGTCACGGTGAAGTCGTGCATCAGCGGCACCAGTTGCTCCAGCAGGTACTTACGGAACGCCGCCGGATGGGTGACGGTAACGCTGTAGGTACCCGGCAATTGCACCTTGGCGTAGGCCCGGGTGGTCTGTGGGACTTCGCCGTGGCAGTGGTAAGTCAGGCGCAGTTCCGGGTAGCGAAACTGCGCGCGTTGTTCGGCGTCGGGTTCGACGCGATCCTTGAGGTATTGCTTGAGGGCTTGATTGAGCGCGCCAGTCGCACGCTCATGCAGGGCCGCCAGCCGATCCACGGCCTCTTCAGCGGTTTGAACGACAACAAAAGCTTCGGTCACGGTAAGCATCCTGTGTTCTGGACTTGCAGGCCTTTATCTTGCCTGTATCCCTGCCTCACTGAAACACCAGAGTTGGAATGCTCTTTAAAATGTGGGAGGGGGCTTGCCCCCGATAGCTGAGTATCAGCCACCAGATGTAGTGGCTGACACACCGCTATCGGGGGCAAGCCCCCTCCCACACTTGACCGCGTTTATTCAAGGAGATGGCGGGGTTGAACGGGCGACCAGCGCTTCCACATCCACCCCACGCGGCAGGGCGCCGTAGACCCGGCCCGACGACTCACCCAACCGACTGGCCACAAACCCATCGCTGACCGCCGCATTACCGGCCTCCAGCAGCAGCTTGGCCTGCAACGCCAGGGCGATGTCCTCGGTGAGCTGACGGGCGCGGTATTGGATATCCTGGGTGTCCATAAACGCTGACTTCAACCGCTCGATGTGTCGCGCCAATTGCCGGTCGCCATGCCCGTCGCCCAGCTCGACGAACAACGCCTCCAGCACACCGGGTTCCTTGGACAGTGCCCGCAGCACGTCCAGGCATTGCACGTTGCCGGAACCTTCCCACGTCGAATTCACCGGTGCCTCACGGTACAGACGCGGCAGGATGCTGTCCTCGACATAGCCCGCGCCGCCCATGCATTCAGCGGCCTCATTGATCATGGCCGGCGCCCGTTTGCAGATCCAATACTTGCCCACCGCCGTCACCAGCCGGGCGAATTTGGCCTCCTGTTCATTGCCCAGGTGATCCAGCGCCCGCCCCATGCGCAGGCTCAAGGCCAGGGCCGCTTCGCTTTCCAGGGCGAGGTCAGCGAGCACGTTCTGCATCAGTGGTTGTTCGCTCAGCACGCGGCCACCGACCGAACGATGGGCGCAGTGATGGCTGGCCTGGGTCAATGCCTGGCGCATCAGCGCGCTGGAACCGACCATGCAATCGAAGCGGGTCATGGCGACCATCTCGATAATGGTCGGCACGCCGCGCCCCTCTTCACCGATCATCCAGGCCAGGGCGCCACGGAACTCCACTTCACTGGAGGCATTGGAGCAGTTGCCGAGTTTGTTTTTCAAACGCTGGATGTAGAACTCGTTGCGTGTGTCATCCGGGCGATGCCGGGGCAGCAGGAAACAGGTCAGGCCCTTGTCGGTCTGGGCCAGGGTGAGGAAGCCGTCACACATCGGCGCCGAGCAGAACCATTTGTGGCCGACCAGTTCATAGGCCTGCCCCGGACCACCCGCGCCCACCGGGTAGGCGCGAGTGGTGTTGGCGCGCACATCGGTGCCGCCCTGCTTTTCGGTCATGGCCATGCCGATTGTGGCACCGCCTTTATGGGCAATGCCGAGGTTGCGCAGGTCGTATTGGGTCGAGAGGATCTTCGGCAGCCACAGCTCAGCCAGGTCTGGCTGCAACTGCAGGGCCGGGACGCAGGCAAAGGTCATGGTCAGCGGGCAGCCGCTGCCGGCTTCGGCCTGGGTGTGCAAGTAGGTCATGGCGGCGCGGGCCACGTGGGCGCCGGATTGCGGATCGGTCCACGGCAGCGACGGCAGGCCATGTTCGACGGCGGTGCGCATCAGTTCGTGGTAGGCGGGGTGAAACTCCACCAGGTCAATCCGGTGACCATAACGGTCATGGCTGCTGAACACCGGCTTGTTCTGATTGGCCAGGAAGCCGGCCTCCATCAACGGCCCGCCGGCCAACGCACCATAGGCATCGATACGCGACTCGGCCCAGCCGGCGCCAAAGCGACGCGCCCACTCTTGCAGGGGCAGGTCGATGCGATACAGGTTGGTGCCGTCCAGGGACGGTGGCTGGTTGGTGACGTCGTGGGTTTCGGCAAACCGGTGCGGATTCATGACGGGCCTCCTGGAAAAAGGCCACGTGATATCGAGGCCTGATTTTCAGTTAAGCACCGTCACTCAGGTTAAAAAAGTGGCATACGCGCCGAATTCACGGCGCTTTCACCCTCTTGCGGACACAGTACGAGACGCTCCAGCGCGGCCTGCAAGGCCTCGAACCGTACCGGCTTGGCCAGGTGCTCGCTCATGCCGATGCCATGGCAGCGCTCGCGATCTGTGACATTAAGTGCAGTGCTCATGCCGATCACCGGTAATTCACCGCAGCCCGGCAAGGCACGAATCTGACAGCACAACGAGAAGCCGCCCTCAGGCACATCGAGCACCACCGCATCAAACCTGTTCTCCTGCAGCGCCGTCAGCGCCGCCGGCCCCCCATCCACGGCTTTGACCCGATAACCCAGTTTGAGCAGCATGCCCCGCACCGCCAGTTGCACCACGCTGTTGTCGTCCACCAGCAGCACCGTGCAATCCTGCGGCGCGCGTTGTGCAGGCAGCGATTGCGCGGCCGGCTTGGGCTCCGGCGGCATTGGCTTGACGTCCACTTCCAGTTGGAAGCGACTGCCCTTGCGTGGCTCCGAATGATGGGTGAGGCGCCCGCCCACCAGCTCGATCAACTGCCGGCAAATCGCCAGGCCGATGCCCAGCCCGCCGTATTCGCGGGTCATCGACCCATCGAGCTGGAAGAAGCGTTGGTACAGCGTGGCTTCGTCAAGGAAGGCGAAGCCGATCCCGGTGTCGGTCACGATAAAGCTCAGGTGCAAGCTGCCATCGGCTTGGGGCAGGCCTACCACGCGCAGGCGCACCGCACCGTGGTGGGTGAATTTGAAGGCGTTGTCCAGCAGGCAGTCCAGGCATTGGATCAGTTTGTCGGCGTCGCCGATCACGCGGTCCGGCACGGCATCGGCGACGTCAATGGAAAACGCCAGGCCCTTGGCCTGGGCGCTGGGCGTGAACTGTTGGCGCAAGGTTTCCAGCGCGCCGCGCAGGCCGAACACCTGGGGCCGGGCAACCAGGCGGCCGGCCTGCAACTCGGTCAGGGTGAGAATGCCGTTGACCATGCGCATCATGTCCCGCGCCGAACCGGCGGCGGCTTGCTGGTACTGCGCCAGGTCGTCGCCCAGGGGTTCGGTCTGCATCAGTTCAAGGGAGCCGATGACGCCGTTCATCGGCGTGCGCAACTCATGGGTCAAGGTGGCGAGGAATTCATCCTTGAGCCGATTGCTGCGGGCCAGTTGCTGATTGAGCACTTCGAGCTTCTGGCTGGCGTCGAACAGGATCTGCGCCTGCTGCTCGCGCATGCCGTTGATGCGGTCGGCCAGGGCCAGGGACAGCAGCGCCACTTCGATGGCCGAGCCGATCTGGCTGGCATACATCGTGAGGAAGACGTTGGGCAAGTAGCCCAGCACCATCAGCGTATTGATCACCCCGCCGAGTAAAAACGCCGACCAGGCAATGATGAAATAACGCGCCATGCGCTGGCCGCAATACCAGGCCTTGATCGCGGTCACGAAGATGGTCACGGTAAACACCAATGCCAAGCCGGTGGCCAGGCGCAGGGCGACCGCGTAGCTGGTCAGCAGCGCCAGCGCCATGACCACCCCACCACAGGCCGCCAGCGCCAGCAGGATGCGGTCGAGCCAGCGGCTGTGCTGCGCGGTGTGCAGAAAACTGCGCGCGAACAGGCTGCCGAACAAGGCGGCCGCGCCGATCAGAAACGGCACCGCCGCATTCGCCCACCACGGGTTGTTCGGCCAGAAGTATTCCACCGCCACGCCATTGACCGACAGTTGGTACAGGCCAAACGAGGCGATGTAGAGGATGTAATAGAGGTAGCTGGTGTCGCGCACGCTCAAATAAATGAACAGGTTGTAAATCAGCATGCCCAGCAACACGCCGTAGATAGCGCCCAGCACATACAAGCGCAGCGGCTGCTCTTCCAGATAGGCGGTGCCGGACCAGAGGGTCAACGGCGCCTGGATCGAGCCCTGGCTTTGCAGGCGCAGGTAGACCGTCTGCCGCTGGTCGGGCACGAAGTTGAGCTTGAACAGGTAGTTGCTCTGGCGCACCTCGCGGCTGGAAAACGGTAACGCGCTGCCGGTGCGGGTGGTGAGACGATAATTGCCGGTGCCGTCGTTCTGGTACAGATCCAGGCGATTGAGCGGCGGGTAAGCCAGTTCCAGAAACCAGGTACGCGGGGAGCGCGGGTCAACGGCGGTGTAATGCAGGTTGACCTTCAGCCAGAACACCGAGTGCGAATAACCGGCATTGAGGGTGGGTTCGTCATGGGTCTTGAATTGGGCGGCGTAGGCAGGCGAGCTGACGTCGGCAATGGTGAGGCCGCCGGTGGGGTCTTCGAGCACTTGCATGACCCGGCCCAATGGCAGGCTTCGGGTGCTCTGATTGAACTCGACGGCGCCCGCCAACAGCGGCAACCCGCACAATAATAAAATCAGCAAATAGCGCATAGAGCCCCAGCGTGGCCTGGCCGGTTAAGGCAAAAAGCTCCTCCATTCCTTTTGAGAAGACGTACACCGGCAATACAGAAAGTTGTTTGAATGAACTCTAGCATAGCCGGTAAAGGCCATTAGACACCATTGGAAGTATTTTCGGACGGCCCTGGGACGTGGCTTTCAGCGCATTTGATGACAATTGTCAGCCGCCCGAAACGTCTCGGCGCAGGGCAACATTCAGCTATCGCCGGACGGCCACGCAAAAAGCGTTTGGTGGTAAGCTCGCGCACCATGAATATCTACAGCTCTCGCCCCGTTGTTCTCTGTCTCTCCGGCCATGATCCCAGTGGTGGCGCCGGCTTGCAGGCCGATATCGAAGCCCTGCTCGCCCAGGGCTGCCACGCCGCTACGGCCGTCACCGCGCTGACCGTGCAGAACACCGTCAATGTCAGTGACTTTCTTGTGCTCGACCGCGAGTGGGTGCTGGCCCAGGCCAACGCCGTGCTCGGCGACTCCGAAGTCGCGGCGGTCAAGCTGGGCATGCTGGGGTCTACCGCCATGGTCGACACCGTGATCGAACTGCTGCAGGCGCACCCGCACCTGCCGGTGGTGTGCGACCCGGTGCTGCGTGCCGGCGGCGGCGGCAGCCTGGGCAAGGATGACGTCGGCTATGCGATGCGCGAGCGACTGTTGCCCCTGGCACTGATCGCCACGCCCAACCTGCCCGAGGCGCGCATTCTCGCCGAACTGCCCGACGGCAGTGCCGACGCATGCGCCGAGAAGCTGTTGCCCTACGTCAAGCACCTGCTGATCACCGGCGGCCACGGCGATGAGCAGCAAGTGCACAATCGCCTGTACAGCCGCGACGGCAGCCGCCATACCTTTACGTGCCAACGCTTGCCCGGCAGCTATCACGGCTCGGGGTGCACGCTGGCCAGCACCCTTGCCGGGCGAATCGCCCAGGGCGAAGGGTTGGTGAGCGCCGTGCAGTCGGCGCTCGACTACACCTGGCGCACCCTGCGTGACGCCGAACGACTCGGCCAGGGCCAGTTCGTGCCTCGCCGTCTGCCGCTGGATTTCTGCTCTTAATACCGAGAGGCCTGCCCGATGAAACTACGTGGCCTTTACGCCATCACCGACAGCCAACTGTTGGCCGGCAAATTCCTCGCCTACGTCGAAGCGGCGCTGGACGGTGGCGTGACGTTGTTGCAGTACCGCGACAAAAGCAGCGACGAAGCGCGCCGCCTGCGAGAGGCCGAAAAGCTGCGGGAACTGTGCTCGCGCTACACGACCCAATTGATCATCAACGATGACGCCGAACTGGCCGCGCGCCTGGGCGTGGGCGTGCACCTGGGGCAGACCGACGGCCCGCTGACCCCGGCCCGGGCGCTGCTCGGCTCCAGGGCGATCATCGGTGCCACCTGCCATAGTCAGATCGAACTGGCCGAACAGGCCGCCAGGGAAGGCGCCAGCTACGTCGCCTTCGGGCGCTTCTTCAATTCCACGACCAAACCTGGCGCCCCGGCCGCCACCGTTGACATGCTGGCCGAGGCGCGCAAACGCCTGCACCTGCCTATCTGTGCGATCGGCGGCGTCACCCTGGAAAACGCCGAACCGCTGGTGGCCCACGGGGCCGACCTGCTCGCCGTGGTGCACGGCCTGTTCGGCGCCGACAGCACCCAGGAAGTCACGCGCCGTGCCCGTGCTTTCAACGCCCTTCTTAAGATTTGATTTCAGAGAGACTTCCATCATGTCCCGTTCCGAAACCCTGTTTGCCAATGCCCAGAAACACATCCCCGGCGGTGTGAACTCCCCCGTGCGTGCGTTCAAGAGCGTGGGCGGCACGCCATTGTTCTTCAAGCATGCCGAAGGCGCCTATGTCACCGACGAAGATGACAAGCGCTACGTCGACTACGTCGGCTCCTGGGGCCCGATGATCCTCGGTCACAGCCATCCGGACGTGCTGGACGCCGTTCGCCAGCAACTGCAGCACGGTTTGTCCTACGGTGCTCCGACCGCGATGGAAACCGAGATGGCCGACCTGGTCTGCTCGATCGTGCCGTCGATGGAAATGGTGCGCATGGTCAGCTCCGGCACCGAAGCCACCATGAGCGCAATCCGCCTGGCCCGTGGCTTCACCGGCCGCGACAGCATCATCAAGTTCGAAGGTTGCTACCACGGCCACTCCGACAGCCTGTTGGTAAAAGCCGGTTCCGGCGCCCTGACCCAGGGCGTACCGAGTTCGGCCGGCGTGCCGGCGGCGTTTGCCAAACACACCCTGACCCTGCCATTCAACGACATTGACGCCGTCGCGCAGATGCTCGCTGACGTCGGTCAGGAGGTGGCCTGCATCATTGTCGAGCCGGTCGCCGGCAACATGAATTGCGTCCCGCCGGCCCCGGGTTTCCTCGAGGGTCTGCGCGAGCAGTGCGACAAACACGGCGTGGTGCTGATTTTCGATGAAGTGATGACCGGTTTCCGCGTCGCCCTCGGTGGCGCCCAGGCGCACTACGGCGTCACGCCGGACCTGAGCACCTTCGGCAAGATCATCGGCGGCGGCATGCCGGTGGGCTGCTTCGGCGGCAAGCGCGAGATCATGCAGCACATCGCTCCGCTGGGCCCGGTGTACCAGGCCGGCACGCTGTCCGGTAACCCGCTGGCGATGGCGGCCGGCCTGACCACCCTGCGCCTGATCAGCCGTCCGGGCTTCCATGCCGAACTGACCGACTACACCACCCGCCTGCTGGACGGCCTGCAAGTGCGTGCCGACGCCGCCGGTATCCCGTTCGTCACCACTCAAGCCGGCGGCATGTTTGGCCTGTACTTCAGCGGCGCCGACGACATCGTCACCTTCGATGACGTGATGGGCAGCGATGCCGACCTGTTCAAGCGCTTCTTCCACCTGATGCTCGAAGGCGGCGTGTACCTGGCGCCGAGTGCCTTTGAAGCCGGCTTCACGTCGATCGCCCATGGCGAAGCCGAGCTGAAGCTGACCCTGGACGCTGCCGAGCGCGCCTTCGCGGCCCTGAAGTAAGTGACGGCAATCATCTGACGCCGCCCGTGGCGGCGTCAGATTTGCTACTTTGCCTACAGAGATTTCCCGGTTTTTTCGAGAATTGCCCTGCAATCCGGCAGATAACTTGCCCAAGCAGCAGAAAAACGAGTAAAGACTTTGTAAGCAGAGGCCTGCTTATTTCATAATGCGCGCTTATTGGACTCCCCGAGGGTCCGCGCGCCCCGTCAGAGGTAAGTCGATTCCCATGAAACGCACCGGCCGCACCCTGGTTCTGGGCTGCCTGTTGCTCCTTCAGCCGCTGCTGGCGCATGCACAAGCAGGCGGCAACTCGTTGTTAATTCCAGCGATGGGTCGTTGCACCCTTAATACCCAGCCCGACACCCAGGCCGAAGCCCTGAGCGCGTGCCAGAAACAGGCTGACGAAGGGGATGCGCAAGCGCAATACGAGTTGGGCGAATACTTCCACGACAGTAAGAACCCGGCCGTCGATCTCAACAAAGCGTTGAGCTACTTCGAAAAAGCTTCGCTGCAAGGCCATGCACAGGCGCAATTCCAGCTCGGCAACATGTTCTTCCGTGGCGAAGGTGTGCCGGCCAATAACGTCCAGGCCTATATCGTGCTGAAAATGGCGGCGGTCAATGGCGCCGAAGACGCCTTGGACACCGCCGACGAAGTCGCCGAGCACATGCAGCGCGATGAACTGGAAGTGGCCACCCAGGTGCTGGGGCAGATCTTCCGCAACTACCTGCAGGAACTGCAGAGTGCCGATGGGCGCTCACCCTTCTCCCCCCTGCCCTGATCACGGCGATAACAGATAGCCCTGCCGATACGCCGCAGGCCCCGCCACATGGGCGATGGTCATACCGGCGCTCGCCATTCGGCGCACTGAGCGCACATACAACAGCCCTTCACGTGCACACGCCACCGGGGTTACGCGATCAGTGACCGGATCGATGATGTGCGCCAGCGCCTGTCCTGCTTTCAGGTAGTCGCCGACCTGAGCGGCAAATACGATCAAGCCTCCCACCGGACTCACCACCGGCTCAACCCCGGCCAAGGGTGTGGGCGGGTTAAGCAGCGCCGGCAGTGGGGGCGCCTGGCCATCAATGGCGCCGCGCAGCGTCAGGTAGTTGATCAATGCCTGACAGTCCTGGCGGGCCAGCCCATGATTTACATCGGCCACACCGCGCAGCTCCACGGTCGCGGCAAATCCCGGCGGCGCCAATCGTCCCGGGAACCGCGCCTGCATCTGCGCCCAGAACAGGGTGTAGCAATCGTCGAACGAGTGCCCGCCCGCGTCTTCGCTCATAAAGCAGGCTCGGGCGCCGAGGTACCGCGCCAGCGGCTCCACCTGCGGCCAGGCGTGCGGCGCCAGGTACAGATGCTGTACGGCCTCGAAATCACAGTGCAGGTCCAGCACCACATCGGCATCACACGCCAACGCTTGCAGGATCAAGCGCATTGACTGCAGTTGCGTCGCAGGCACCTCGTCGGCAAGGGTTTGCCGCAGGGTCGAACGGATCAATTGCAGATTATGCGCAGGGTCTGCGGTCAGCGCGTCCTGCACCTGATCCGCGACCTGCCGGCTGACATCGATAAAGAAGCGATTGAAGTTCTCTCGACTGTCGTTATCGAAGCGCCCCTGCGGCACGTCCATCAACACCTGTTCCAGCCCCAGCGGATTGGCCACCGGCACCAGCACCACCTCCCAGCGCAGCGCCCCGGCCGCGTCCAGATGCGCCAGCCGCTGTTTCAGATGCCAGCACACCAGCATCCCCGGCAGTTCATCGGCATGCAGGGAGGCCTGGATATACACCTTGCCCGGCGCATCGGCTGGGCCGTAATGGAAACTATGGATCTGCCGTGCCGTGCCGGGTACAGCGCTCAACAACCTGTGATTTTGAGTGTGCATGACGCCCCCTATCGGCCCGCATCGAGAAAACTTAGCCAACGCCGTTCAGCCAGGCGAAACAGGCCGACCAGGGCAAACGTAATGCTCAGGTAAAGGACGGCGGCCAGGCCGAAGGATTGGAAGGTAAGAAAGGTGGCGGCATTAGCATCCCGCGCCACCTTGAGGATGTCCGGCACCGTGGCCGTGAACGCCAGAGTGGTGGAATGCAGCATGAAAATCACTTCATTGCTGTAGTACGGCAATGATCGGCGCAGGGCCGAAGGCATGATCAGGTGCACGTACAGTTTCCAACCGTCAAAACCCAGGGACCGCGCGGCCTCGATTTCCCCGCGAGGCATTGCGCGAATGGCGCCCGCCAGAATCTCTGTGGTGTAGGCGGCGGTATTCAGCGCGAATGCGAGCAGGGTGCAGTTGAGTGCTTCACGGAAAAACGCATCGAGCAACGGCTGTTCGCGCACGGCGGCCAGGCTGTAGATACCGGTGTAGAAGATCAGCAACTGGATGTACAGCGGCGTGCCACGAAACAGGTAGGTATAGCCTTGCACCGGCCAGCGCAGCCAGCGGTGGGCGGATGTCCTGGCGATGGACAACGGCAACGCCAGCAGCAGGCCCAGGCCTAACGACGCGCTGGTCAGCCACAGGGTCATGGCCAGGCCGGTGATCTGGTAGCCGTCGGAATAAATCAACGGTCGCCAGTACTCCTGGATGAGCTCCATCATCGTGACGGCTCCTGCACGCCACCGGCGTAACGACGTTCCAGCCAACCCAATACCAGGTTTGAAACACTGCTGAGCAGCAGGTACACCAGCGCCGCCAGCAGCAGGAAGGCCAGTAACTGCTGGCTGCTTTTGCCCGCCACCTGGGCGACTTTTACCAGGTCCGCCAAGCCGATGATCGACACCAGCGCGGTGGCCTTGAGCAGGACCATCCAGTTATTGCCCAACCCCGGCAAGGCGAACCGCATCATTTGCGGGAAGATCACATGCACGAAGCTCTGGCGGAAGGTCAAACCAAGGGCCTTGGCCGCCTGGAACTGGCCGCGCGGTACAGCCAGCAAGGCACCGCGGAAGGTTTCGGTGAAATAGGCGCCGTAGATAAACCCCAGCGTCAGCACGCCCGCGCCGAAAGGGTCAATGTCGATGTACGCCCAGCCCAGCCCGGCGGTCAGACGGCTCAAGCCGGTTTGCAGCCCGTAAAAAATCAACAGCATCAGCAACAGGTCCGGTACACCGCGTATCAACGTGGTGTAGAGCTGCGCGCACAAACGCCACGTGCGCACGCCGGACAGCTTGGCGCCGGCACCGAGCAGGCCGAGGACAAGCCCCAGCAGCAACGACAACAGCGCCAGTTGCAGAGTGATCCACACGCCGTGCAGTAGCATCGGCGCAAATGCGCCCAGGGTCGCGACGAATTGGGAGAAGGTCGGTAGCATGTTTTTGCCCTCGTTGGCCTGGAGGGCGGTTATTGACCGCTGAACATGTTCACGCCGGGAAAATACTGCTCCTGCAGGCGGGCGTAAGTGCCATCGGCGTGGAGGGCCGCCAGCGCCTCATCCAGCAGCACCTTGAGTTTATGGTTGCCCTTGGCGATGCCAATGCCGCTCTTGGACGGCATCAGCTCGCTCTCGATGATCGGCCCCAGCACGAACCCGGCGCCCTGGGGCGAACGCAAGAACCCGCTTTGCGCTTGCTGCGCATCTTGCAGCGAAGCCTGCAAACGGCCTGTCTGCAGGTCGGCATACACCTGCTCCTGATCGGCGTAAGCCACCACTTTGATGCCTTGGCCGGCGAGCACCTTAAGGGCATACACTTCCTGGGTACTGCCCTGCAGATAGCCGACAGCCGTACCTGTGGAAAGCTCGGTACCAGGACGGAACACCATGGCGGTAGGACTGGAAAAGACTTCCGAGGAAAAATCGATAACCTTTTGCCGCGCCGCCGTGATGGTCATTGAAGCCAGGATTGCGTCAATCTTGCCGGCGTTCAGGCTGGGGATCATTGCGTCGAAGTCGCTTTCAACCCATTGGCAGCGCACATTCAACTGCGCGCAGATAGCATGACCGATATCAATTTCAAAGCCGGTCAGCGTTCCCGTACTGCCTTTATAAGCAAAGGGCGCGTAGTTGGGATCGGCAGCGAAACGAATCACTTCATAGTCTTTGGCCAGAAGCGATGTATTGAATAAAAACGTGGTGATTAACAGCAGGAGTATTTTTTTCATTATTGTATTCCTTGTTATAGATGAAACAGCTGAACTTACTGCACCTCAATAAATGGAATTTCTCGCTTAACCACTAACGACCCAGCCGGCGCGTCGAACTCGCGGGCGCTTCGATGCCCTGAATACACCGCTGCGGCAATCGTGCCGGGCGCCACGCAATCGCCGACCAGCGCCAGCGTGCCGATACCCGCCGCCTGCAACCGTTCAGGGGTGTTATTCAATGCCTGATACAACGCCTGTTCAGGCGCTCGGGAGGTCACCAGCAGCAGGGATGCGGCGCCGATGAACCGTGTGCGCTCGGTGTAGACACACCCTGCCATCACCCCCTCCGGCATCGCCCGGACCAGCGTATGGGACGGGATGATGGTGACACTCAACTCCAACAGACGACGCTGAATGCGATGCTGCTCGAGGGTGTTGTGCGTCCAGGCCGCCACATCCGCCGCCGGGGTGACGAAGATCACCTCCACGCCTCGCGCCACCAGGTGCTCGGCCAGCACGCTGCCCATGTAGTAGTGGTCATCATCGAACAGCAGCACCGGCGAAGCCGGCAGCACACCCGCCAGCACCTCGTCCGGCGTCAGCACTGGCAGGCACTCAAGGCCCGGTAATGCCTGGCGCAGGGCGCGCCCCAGGCCGTCCCGTCGCCAATGTGAGCCGGTGGCGATAAATACGTGCTCGGCGGCGAAATCCAGCACATCCTCGGCCTGCAGCTGACTTTCCCGATAAATCTCCACCGAGGGCAGGCGGCTCAAGGCGTCCAGTCGATAATCGACGACCCGCGCCCAACTCGCCAACCCAGGCAGCCGGGCTTCCAGCGCTACCCGTCCGCCCAGGTTGCGCAGGCTGTCGACCAGCGCCACGTCCATCCCGCGTGTGCCGAGTATCCGCGCGCACTCAAGCCCTGCGGGCCCGGCGCCGACCACCAGCGCCCTGCCGGGCCGGTGCGCACGCTCGACCGATTCGGGATGCCAGCCACGCCGCCACTCCTCGCCCATGGTCGGGTTCTGCGTGCAGCGCAACGGCGTACTGGTGTGGTCGCCGCTGACGCACACATTGCAGCCGATACATTCGCGAATTTCCTCGGCGCGCCCTGTTTCAATCTTCTTCGGCAGGAACGGATCGGCAATCGAAGGGCGCGCCGCTCCAATCAGGTCGAGCACGCCACGGCGTATCAGGGACACCATGGTATCCGGCGAAGTGAAGCGCCCGACGCCGACCACCGGCTTGCGGGTCAGCGCCTTGAGCCCCAACAGGAAAGCCTCCTGGTAGCCTTCGCCGGCAAAGCGCGCGGTCACGCTGTCGTTGGACCAGTCGGCGACATTGATGTCCCACAGGTCCGGCAGGTCCGCCAGCATCGAGAACACCTCGGCCCCTTCGCCCTCGCGGCTGAGGCCGCCGGCCATCTGCTCATCCACCGCCAGGCGGACCGCCACGGCACAGCGGTCGCCCACTGCATCGCGGGTGTCCTCGATCAGTTCGCGCAGCAGTCGCACGCGATTTTCCAGCACTCCGCCGTACTCATCCGTGCGCCGGTTGTTACGCGGCGTGAGGAAATGGAACGGGACGCTCAGGTCGTGCCCGGCATACACATAAATGATGTCAAAGCCGGCCTCCCGTGCGCGCAGGGCCGCCGCCCGGTGCAAGGCGCGCAACTGCTGGATATCGGCACGGCTCATGGCCCGGGCCTGCACCGGGTCATAACTGCGCACTGGCGTATTGGACGGCGCCCAGGGAATTTCGCGGCTGTAGCGGTTAGGCGCGGAGTAACCGTTGAACGCCAGCTCGACGCCGGCCAACGAACCGTGCTGGTGCACCGCCTCACACATTTTCGCCAGGGCCGGGATGTCGCGTTCATCCCATAAGCGCGCCTCGATATAAGGCGAGAACTCGCTCAGCGGGCTGATTTCACACTCTTCGGTGCACACCACCCCCCAGCCGCCCTCGGCCTTAATCCCGCGCATGCGAGCCATGGCCGACGGGTGCACATGGCCCATGCCATTGCAGTGGGGAACTTGATAAAAGCGATTACGGGTGCGAACCGGGCCTATTTGTACCGGCTCAAACAGAATGTCATAGCGAGGATCGCGCACAGGGCTACTCCCGAACAAATAAGTTCGTTAATGACGGCGTGATAAAACTCGGTGCTAATGAATGGCGTGAATCAAGGGAATTGAAACGGGGAAACTTCGAGGCTTATTTGAAGATTTTCTTATTATCAATAGATTCATGGCGCCCTCTCCGAATAAGCGAAACTTGCTATCTTTCAAGCAAAAAGTCTATCCATGAGAGGGCAATTTCGGAAACGCCCTACAAATTAATTGAGGGTCACTTCTCCGGCATCGGCATCGGGAACGGCATGACATTGCTCACGCCCCGCGCCTCGCTGATCTTCGGCGTGCCCAGGCGCTCGACTTCATCGATGCGCACGATCGAATGCATCGGCACAAAGCTGCGCACCACGCCTTCAAACTGGGCCTTGAGCTTTTCTTCGCCCGGGTCGACGACCAATTGGGTACGCTCGCCAAAGACGAACTCTTCCACCTCCAGGAAGCCCCACAGATCACTTTGATAGATCTGCTTGGCGTACATTTCGAACACCTGGCCCTGGTTGAGGAAAATCACCTTGTAGATTGGAGCTTCACGTTTGGTCATGGCGGGCGAGCAACACATCGCGGATATAAAAGAGGGCGCGAACTATAGCATGGCACCCGATGCACAGCGCTAGGAACCAGTGGGCATGCCCCCTATAATGCGCGGTTCTTTACCACCAGTTGACGATCCCCATGGCCAAGAAGCTTTACATCGAAACCCACGGTTGCCAGATGAACGAGTACGACAGCTCGCGCATGGTCGATCTGCTGGGCGAACACCAGGCCCTGGAAGTCACCGCCCGCGCCGAAGATGCCGACGTGATCCTGCTCAATACCTGCTCGATCCGCGAGCGGGCCCAGGACCGTGTGTACTCGCAGCTGGGCCGCTGGCGCGAATTGAAGCTGGCCAACCCGGACATGGTGATCGCCGTCGGCGGTTGCGTGGCCAGCCAGGAAGGCGCCGCGATCCGCGACCGCGCGCCCTATGTCGACGTGGTCTTCGGCCCGCAAACCCTGCACCGCCTGCCGGAAATGATCGACGCCGCGCGCATCACCAAGCTGCCGCAAGTGGACGTGTCGTTCCCTGAAATCGAAAAATTCGACCATTTGCCCGAGCCGCGCATCGACGGGCCGAGTGCCTATGTGTCGGTGATGGAAGGCTGCAGCAAGTACTGCACCTTCTGTGTAGTTCCCTACACCCGTGGCGAAGAAGTCAGCCGGCCGTTTGACGATGTGCTGTCGGAAATCATCCACCTGGCCGAAAACGGCGTGCGTGAAGTCACCCTGCTGGGCCAGAACGTCAACGGTTACCGTGGCCAGACCGACGATGGGCGCCTGGCTGACCTCGCGGAGTTGATCCGCGTAGTCGCCGCCGTCGATGGCATCGAGCGCATCCGCTACACCACGTCGCACCCGCTGGAATTTTCCGACAGCCTGATCCAGGCCCACGCCGACGTGCCGGAGCTGGTCAAACACCTGCACCTGCCCGTGCAGTCGGGCTCGGACCGCATCCTGTCGGCCATGAAACGCAACCACACGGCCCTGGAGTACAAATCCAAGCTGCGTAAATTGCGCGCCGCAGTGCCGGGCATCTGCATCAGCTCGGACTTTATCGTCGGTTTCCCCGGCGAAACCGAGAAAGACTTCGAGCAGACCATGAAGCTGATCGAGGACGTCGGTTTCGACTTCTCCTACTCGTTCGTCTACAGCCAGCGCCCGGGCACCCCAGCGGCCGACCTGCCGGACGAAACCCCGGAAGCGTTGAAAAAAGAACGCTTGAATGCGCTGCAACATCGCCTGAATCAGCAGGGTTTCGAGATCAGCCGACAAATGGTCGGTTCGATCCAGCGCATCCTGGTCACCGACTACTCGAAGAAGGACCCCGGCGAATTGCAGGGCCGCACCGAGAACAACCGCATCGTCAACTTCCGCTGCGACAACCCGACCCTGATCGGCCAGTTTGCCGACGTACACATCGATGCGGCGCAACCGCACTCGCTGCGCGGTTCGTTGATCAACTGACAACCCCCGGCTGCCCAGGCAAGGGCAGAACTAATGTGGGAGGGGGCTTGCCCCCGATTGCGGTGTCTGAGTACCAAATGTGCTGGCTGACACTGCGCTATCGGGGCAAGCCCCCTCCCACATTGGATCCATGCAACATTCCGATGACGTAAGTGCTTTCGTACCCGCGCCACTGGCGTTATTCTCTGTTTCACCTCAACAGCCAAAGGGCGGCTAAAAGCGACCTTGAACGCACCTACAGTAGAACCCCATCGTTTTCTCCTCGAGCCGTTTGAGGCTCGCCGTTTCGCCAACCTGTGCGGACAGTTCGACGAGCACCTGCGCCTGATCGAACAACGCCTGAGCATCGAGATCCGCAACCGCGGCAATCAGTTCGAGCTTATTGGTGAACCCCAACACACCACGTCTGCGGAAAACCTGCTGCGGCGCCTCTACCGCGAAACCAAGGGCAGTGAGCTGTCACCGGAAACGGTGCACCTGTACCTGCAGGAATCCGCCGTGGAAGACCTGGCCAACAATCCCGTGGCCGAAGCCAGCGTGGCCCTGCGTACCAAAAAAGGCATGATTCGCCCGCGCGGCTTGAATCAGCAGAAGTACGTCAAGGAAATCCTCGGCAACGACATCAACTTCGGCATCGGCCCGGCCGGTACCGGCAAGACCTACCTGGCCGTAGCCTGTGCGGTGGATGCCCTGGAGCGCGAACAGGTTCGCCGCATTCTGCTGGTGCGCCCGGCGGTCGAGGCGGGTGAAAAACTCGGCTTCCTGCCCGGCGACCTGGCCCAGAAGATCGACCCGTACCTGCGCCCGCTCTACGACGCGCTGTACGAGATGCTCGGCTTTGAATACGTCGCCAAGCTGATCGAGCGCCAGGTGATCGAAATCGCCCCGCTGGCCTACATGCGCGGTCGCACCTTGAACAACAGCTTCATCATCCTCGACGAAAGCCAGAACACCACGGTCGAGCAGATGAAGATGTTCCTCACCCGTATCGGTTTCGGCTCCACGGCCGTGATTACCGGTGACGTCACCCAGGTCGACCTGCCTAAAGGCACCAAGTCCGGGCTGGCGCAGGTGATCGAGGTGCTCAAGGATGTACCGGGTATCAGCTTCACGCACTTCATGCCCAAGGACGTGGTCCGTCATCCGCTGGTGCAACGCATCGTAGAAGCCTATGAGCGTTTCGACCACAAGGACGACGCACCGGCCCAGGACACGCGCCGCGATGCTTGAGCTTGACCTGCAGCGGGCCACCGAGGCGCCCGCCCCCGGCGAAGCACAGTTTCGTCAGTGGTGCGCCCTGGCCCTGCGCCAGCGCACTGCCGACTCGGAACTGACCATTCGTCTGGTGGATGAGCCCGAAGGCCGCGAGCTGAACCACACCTGGCGCCAGAAAGACTACGCGACCAACGTGTTGTCTTTCCCCGCCGACGTACCCGACGAATTACTGGATATCCCGCTGCTGGGCGATCTGGTGATCTGCGTCGAAGTGGTGGAACGCGAAGCGCGCGAACAAGGCAAGGAACTTGAGGCCCACTGGGCCCATCTAGTCATCCACGGCTGCTTGCATCTCTTGGGTTACGACCATATAGACGATGACGAAGCCGAGGAAATGGAAGCACTGGAACGAACGTTGCTTGCTGAACTGGGGCATCGCGACCCCTACGCAGACGACGAAAACTGATCAACACTCAACTGTCATATCAAAGGATTTAGAGTAATCGCTATGAGCGAAGACCGATCGAGCAACGGGCAAAAGTCATGGCTGGGTAAACTGACCCAGGCTTTTGCCCACGAGCCGAAAAACCGCCAGGAGCTGCTGGAGCTGCTGCGCGAGGCCCACCAGAACAAGTTGCTGGACAGCGAAGCGCTGGCCATTGTCGAAGGCGCCATCCAGGTGGCTGACCTGCAAGTACGCGACATCATGGTGCCGCGCTCGCAGATGATCAGCATCAAGGCGACCCAGACCCCACGGGAATTCCTCCCGGCCGTGATCGACTCGGCGCACTCGCGCTACCCGGTGATCGGCGAAAGCCATGACGACGTCATGGGCGTCCTGCTGGCCAAGGACCTGTTGCCGCTGATCCTCAAGGAGAACGGCGACAACTTCAACATCAAGGACCTGCTGCGCCCGGCCACCTTCGTGCCTGAATCCAAGCGCCTGAACGTGCTGCTGCGTGAATTTCGCGCCAACCACAATCACATGGCCATTGTGATCGACGAATACGGCGGCGTGGCTGGCCTGGTGACCATCGAAGACGTACTGGAGCAGATCGTCGGCGACATCGAAGACGAGCACGACGTTGAAGAAGACAGCTACATCAAGCCACTGCCCAGCGGTGACTTCCTGATCAAGGCCTTGACGCCCATCGAGAACTTCAACGAGTTCTTCGACAGCGAGTTTTCCGACGATGAATTCGACACCGTCGGCGGCCTGGTGATGAGTGCGTTCGGGCACCTGCCCAAGCGTAACGAAACCACCGAGATCGGCGCGTATCGGTTCCGCATCCTCAACGCGGACAGCCGTCGTATCCACCTGATCCGTTTGACCCCTATCGCCCGTTGAGGGTTAAGGACTGAAATGCGCCGTCTGATCGCACCCGGCTGGCCCGGTAACCTGCTGGCCGTGGTGGCCGGCGCCATCACTACCCTGGCGCTGGCGCCGTTCGATATCTGGCCGCTGGCGCTGGTGGCGGCCGGTCTGTTCTATATCGGCCTGCGTGAACTCACACCCCGCCAGGCCCTGGGCCGCGGCTGGTGTTTCGGTTTCGGCCTGTTTGGCGCCGGCACCAGCTGGATCTACTACAGCATCCACCACTTCGGCGGCGCTTCGGTGCTGCTGGCGGGGTTCCTGATGCTGCTGTTCACCGCCGCCATCGCCTGGTTCTTCGCCCTGCCCGCCTGGCTGTGGGCGCGCTGGCTGCGCCGCAATGAAGCGCCATTGGCCGATGCGCTGACGTTCGCGGCATTGTGGGTCGGCCAGGAAGCTTTTCGCGGCTGGTTCCTCACCGGTTTTCCGTGGCTGTATTCGGGCTACAGTCAACTCGACGGCCCGCTGACCGGCCTCGCGCCCTTGGGCGGGATGTGGCTGATTTCGTTCGCGCTGGCGTTGACCGCCGCCCTGCTGTGCAACCTGCCGCGCCTGCTGGCGAGCCGGCGCAACAGCTTTATCGCGGCCGGCCTGGTGCTGCTCGTCGCACCGTGGGCCATCGGCCTGGCGCTCAAGCACCATGCCTGGACCTCGCCCTCCGGCCCGCCCCTGAGCGTGGCCGCGATCCAGGGCAACGTCGAACAAAGCATGAAGTGGGACCCCGAGCAGCTCAACGCGCAACTGGCGCTGTACCGCGACATGAGTTTGAGTTCCAAACGCGTCGACCTGCTGGTGTGGCCGGAAACCGCCGTACCGGTACTCAAGGAGTCGGTCGAAGGTTACCTGGGCATGATGGGCAAGTTCGCCGCCGAGCGTAATACCGCACTGATCACCGGGGTACCGATTCGCGAGGAAGTGCGCCACGAGAAGCGCTACTTCAATGGCATCACCGTGGTCGGCGAAGGTGAAGGCACCTACCTCAAGCAGAAGCTGGTGCCGTTCGGTGAGTACGTGCCGCTGCAGGACATGCTGCGCGGGCTGATCGCCTTCTTCGATTTGCCGATGTCGGACTTCGCCCGCGGCCCTTCCGACCAGCCCATGCTCCAGGCCAAGGGTTATCAGATTGCGCCGTTCATCTGTTATGAAGTGGTGTACCCGGAGTTCGCTGCCGGCCTGTCGGCCCAGAGCGACCTGTTGCTGACGATCAGCAACGATACCTGGTTCGGCCGCTCGATCGGCCCGCTGCAGCATCTGCAGATGGCGCAGATGCGTGCGCTTGAAGCCGGACGCTGGATGATCCGCGCCACCAACAACGGCGTGACCGGCCTGATCAACCCCTTTGGGCAGATCACCGCGCAGATCCCGCAGTTCGAGCGCGGCATTCTCTATGGCGACGTGGTGCCGATGCACAATCTGACGCCTTACCTGCAATGGCGCTCGTGGCCGCTGATCATCGTGTGCCTGATGCTGTTCGGCTGGGCACTGCTGGCCGCTCGGATGGCTAAAACCGTCTGATTGAGCAAACACAAAACAATGTGGGAGGGGGCTTGCCCCCGATTGCGGTGTATCAGTATCAAATGTGCTGACTGACACTCCGCTATCGGGGGCAAGCCCCCTCCCACATTTTGACCTGCATTTTAATCAGCAGGGTCAGCGATAGAACAACCTATACCCCACCTGCCCCACCGCCTCATTGATCAACTGCCCGCTCTGCCACACCGACTTGACCTCCGGCATCCACCCGCCGAGCGGCCGACCGTGATCCACGCCCAGAAATCCCACTGGCCCGGGCACCACAGTGAAGCCGGCCTTCTCAAAGCTCCACACCGAACGCGGCATATGCCAGGCCTGGGTCACCACCACCACGCGCTTGATGCCTTGGGGCAACAGTATCTCGGCGCTCATCTGCGCATTTTCCCAAGTGGTGCGGCTGCGCTCTTCCTTCCAGCGCACCGTGACGCCGAAGTCATCCTGCATCGACACCGCCATCAGCTCTGCCTCGCTGGGCGGCGTGCCGTAGTGCAGGCCACCGCTGGTCAACACCGGCAACCCGGAGGCCTTGGCCAGACGCGCCGCGTAACGTTCACGCTCCAAACCGATGCCGGTGGGCTGGTCGGAGCCCCACGCAATGTCGCCGCGCTCACGACCGGAGCCCAGCACCACAATCGCGTCGGCGCGCTGGGCCAGGTTTGCCCAGTCCTCGCGGGCCAGAGGCGGCGCTGTCTCCAGGGCGCGTGCGCCCCACTGCACCATCACCGGCAGGCTGATCAACCACATCCCGCCCAATCCCAAGGCAAAGCAACACCCGGCCAGGCGCGGACGACTGCGGCGAAACCACCAGGCAAGCGCCAGCAACAGCAGGAAAATACCGGGCGGCAACAACAATTGTTTAATGAAATAACGAAAAGGCATCGGGCATCTCCAAAGATGCCCGAAGCCTAGATGCATCGGGGTTCAGCAACAATCCTTACGCGCATATTTTGTAAACATCAACGGATAACGCGGGGTCACTTGCACCGTATCGACCGGACATTTTCCGGGCTGCGACCGGCCGCCAGATCCTTCAGCCACACTACCTTGGCCGAACGAGGCGACTCGTGGGCCGGCGGGGATGCCGGCCCATGAGCGGCGCGCTGGTGGTGCAATTCCAGATAGCGCTTGATCAGTTCAAGCTCTGCCTGGCTCAAGCCTCGCAACTCCAGTTCCAGAGGCCGTTCATCACACAATCGGCCTGCGGTTCTTGCGGCATCCAATGCCCGACCCAAACGGTCGATCAGTCCTTCGTATAACTGCGGTTTCGTCAAAGTTCGCTGCGATTCAGCCATCCCCTCACCTCATTGAAGAAATACTTGCTCCCCAATAAACAGCGTAGCCCCCGTGGCTGCACCTGCCCGGTGCCGCGACAGACGGCCTGGCCTGCGCAATCAGGGTTTCCCTCGATAGAGTGGGGTCATGTATGCTACGGCGCTTCCTGTAACTCCACTTCCCGCAGGGTTTGGGCACGGACGCGCCGCTTTCCGGTGTCGATCAACCTGAACGTTGCACCGAAGAGGATTAGGCCACCCCTATCCAGTTCAAAAGTAGCCATGCACGAACAATATCAGCCCCGTGAAATAGAAAATGCCGCACAAACCTTCTGGGACGAGCAAAAGTCCTTTGAAGTCAGCGAACAGCCAGGCAAGGAGACGTTCTATTGCCTATCGATGTTCCCTTACCCCAGCGGCAAGCTACACATGGGGCACGTGCGTAACTACACCATCGGCGACGTGATTTCCCGCTACCAGCGCATGCTCGGCAAGAACGTTCTACAACCCATGGGTTGGGACGCTTTCGGCATGCCGGCGGAAAACGCCGCGATGAAAAACAACGTAGCGCCCGCCAAGTGGACCTACGAAAACATCGCCTACATGAAGACCCAGCTGCGCAGCCTGGGCCTGGCGGTGGACTGGTCCCGCGAAGTGACCACCTGCAAGCCGGATTACTACCGCTGGGAACAATGGCTGTTCACTCGCCTGTTCGAAAAAGGCGTGATCTACAAAAAAAGCGGCACCGTGAACTGGGATCCGATTGACCAGACCGTACTGGCCAACGAACAAGTGATCGATGGCCGCGGCTGGCGTTCCGGCGCGCTGATCGAAAAACGCGAAATCCCGATGTACTACTTCAAGATCACCGCCTACGCGGATGAACTCTTGTCGAGCCTCGACGATTTGCCGGGCTGGCCTGAACAGGTCAAGACCATGCAGCGCAACTGGATCGGTAAATCCAAGGGCATGGAAGTGCAGTTCCCGTACAACGTCGACTCGATCGGCGAAGCGGGCGCACTCAAAGTCTTCACCACCCGTCCGGACACCCTGATGGGCGCGACCTATGTCGCCGTGGCCGCCGAACACCCGTTGGCCACCCAGGCCGCACAGAACAACCCTGAGCTGCAGGCGTTCATCGCCGAATGCAAGGGCGGCAGCGTGGCCGAAGCCGACGTCGCCACCCAGGAGAAAAAAGGCCTGCCGACCGGGCTGTTCGTCGAACACCCGCTGACGGGCGAGAAGTTGCCGGTCTGGGTCGCCAACTATGTGCTGATGCATTACGGCGATGGCGCTGTAATGGCAGTCCCGGCTCACGACGAGCGCGACTTCGAATTCGCCAGCAAGTACGACCTGCCGATCAAGTCGGTGGTGCGCACCAGCGCGGGCGACACCAGCCCGGCCCCGTGGCAGGACGCCTATGGCGAGCACGGCGAGCTGATCAACTCCGGCGAGTTCGACGGTCTGGACTTCCAGGGCGCTTTCGACGCCATCGAAGTGGCCTTGATCAAGAAAAATCTCGGTGCCTCGCGCACCCAGTTCCGTCTGCGCGACTGGGGCATCAGCCGTCAACGCTACTGGGGCTGCCCGATCCCGATCATCCACTGCGAAAGCTGTGGCGACGTGCCAGTACCAGAAGAGCAACTGCCGGTGGTCCTGCCCGAAGACGTGGTGCCGGACGGCGCCGGTTCGCCACTGGCGCGCATGCCCGAGTTCTACGAATGCAGCTGCCCCAAATGCGGCCAGCCTGCCAAGCGTGAAACCGACACCATGGACACCTTCGTGGAGTCCTCGTGGTACTACGCCCGCTACGCCTCGCCGCACTATGAAGGTGGCCTGGTAGAAAAATCCGCAGCCGACCACTGGTTGCCGGTGGACCAGTACATCGGCGGTATCGAACACGCCATCCTGCACCTGCTGTACGCGCGCTTCTTCCACAAGTTGATGCGCGACGAAGGCCTGGTCAGCTCCGACGAGCCGTTCAAGAACCTGCTGACCCAGGGCATGGTCATCGCCGAGACCTACTACCGCCGCGAAGCCAATGGCGCCTACACCTGGTTCAACCCTGCGGACGTCGAGCTCGAGCGTGACAGCAAGGCCAAGGTCATCAGCGCCAGGCTCAAATCCGACGGCCTGCCGGTGGAAATCGGCGGCACCGAGAAGATGGCCAAGTCGAAGAACAACGGCGTCGATCCGCAATCGATGATCGATCAGTTCGGCGCCGACACCTGCCGCCTGTTCATGATGTTCGCCTCGCCGCCCGACATGAGCGCCGAATGGTCCGACTCCGGCGTCGAAGGCTCGCACCGCTTCCTCAAGCGCGTCTGGCGCCTGGCCCATGCCCACGTCAGCCAGGGCTTGCCGGGCAAGCTGGACGTCGCGGCCCTGAATGATGAACAGAAAGCCATTCGTCGCAGCACCCACCTGGCTATCCGCCAGGCCAGCCAGGACGTAGGGCAGAACCACAAGTTCAACACCGCCATCGCCCAAGTGATGACGCTGATGAACGTGCTGGAAAAAGCCCCGCAGGCCACGGAACAGGATCGCGCATTGATCCAGGAAGGCCTGGAAACGGTTACCCTGCTGCTGGCGCCGATCACGCCGCACATCAGCCACGAACTGTGGAGCCGCCTGGGCCACAGCGGTGCCGTCATCGACGCCCGCTGGCCGGTGCAGGACGACAGCGCGCTGGTACAGGACACGCTGCAGCTGGTGATCCAGGTCAATGGCAAACTGCGCGGCCAGATCGACATGCCGGCCAGCGCCAGCCGTGAAGAAGTCGAAGCGGCTGCACGCTGCAACGAGAACGTGCTGCGCTTTACCGAAGGCCTGACGATCCGCAAAGTGATCGTAGTGCCTGGAAAACTGGTCAATATCGTCGCCAGCTAAATCGGATCGGGCGCAGGGCTCAAGCCCTGCGCCGAACTAAACCTTCAGGGCCTCGATACGGCCCGCCTGGTTTCAAGGGGAGCAACAACATGATCAAACGCAATCTGCTGGTAATGGGCCTGGCCGTTCTGTTGAGCGCTTGCGGCTTCCAGCTGCGCGGCACCGGCACCAATGAATTGTCGCTCAAGGAACTCGACGTCAGCGCACGTAACGCCTACGGCGAAACCGTGACGCAACTGCGCCAGAGCCTGGAAAACAGCGGCGTGCACGTCTATAGCGGCGCCACCTACAAGCTGAACCTGGTCGATGAGCGCGAAACCCAGCGCAACATCAGCTACGCCAGTGCCGGCCGCGCCTCCGACATCGAGTTGGCCACCACCGTCAGCTTCGAAGTACAGGGCCGCGATAACTTGCCGCTGATGGGCGACAAGATCCAGGTCCAGAAAGTCGTGAGCCACGACGGCAACAACCTGGTGGGTTCGGACTCCGAGATCCTTCAGGCGCGCAAGGAAATGCGTCGTGACCTGGTTCAGCGCATGATGACTCGCCTGCAACTGCTCAACCCGGAAAAACTCGCCGAGTTGCAGCAAATCGCCGACAACAAGGCCAAGGCTGACGCCGATGCCCTGAAGGCGGCGCAAGAGTACGAAGACAACACGCCGAAACAGTCGCCTGTTGAAGTGCCTGTCGAGTAAGCCAAACGGGGCGCTCCTGGCGCCCCGTTCGCCCTGCCTATGAAACTTGCCCCCGCCCAACTCGCCAAACACCTGCAAGGCGGCCTCGCGCCTGTCTATATCGTCAGCGGCGATGATCCACTGCTGTGCCAGGAAGCGGCCGACGCCATTCGCTCGGCGGCGCGCCAGCAAGGTTTCGATGAGCGCCAGGTGTTCAGTGCCGACGCCAGTTTCGACTGGGGAACATTGCTGCAAGCCGGCGCGAGCATGTCGTTGTTTGCCGAAAAACGTCTTTTGGAACTGCGCCTGCCTTCGGGCAAGCCGGGCGATAAAGGCGCGGCAGCGTTGATCGAATATTGCTCGCGACCTGCTGAAGACACGGTGTTGCTGATCAGCCTGCCCAAGCTGGATGGCAGTGCGCAGAAAACCAAATGGGGCAAGGCCCTGGTGGAAGGTCCGCAGACCCAGTTCATTCAGATCTGGCCGGTGGACAGCAGCCAGTTGCCGCAGTGGATTCGCCAACGCCTGTCACAGTCGGGGCTGTCGGCCACGCAAGAGGCCGTCGAGCTGATCGCCGCCAGGGTCGAAGGCAACCTGCTTGCCGCCGCCCAGGAAATCGAAAAGCTCAAGCTGATGGCCGAAGAGGGGCAGATCACTGTCGAAACCGTGCAGGGCGCGGTGGCTGACAGTGCGCGCTTTGATGTATTCGGGCTGGTGGACGCGATCCTCAACGGCGAACCCGCGCACGCCCTGCGCATGCTCGAAGGGCTGCGTGGCGAGGGCGTGGAGCCGCCGGTGATTCTCTGGGCCCTGGCCCGGGAGCTGCGGGTACTGGCCAACATTGCCTTGCAGTACAGCCAGGGCCTACCGCTGGACAAATGCTTCAGCCAGGCTCGACCGCCGGTGTGGGACAAGCGCAAGCCCCTGATGAGCAAGGCCCTGCAACGGCACTCGGCGCAACGCTGGGCGCAACTGTTGCTCGAAGCGCAGCGCATCGACGCACAGATCAAGGGCCAGGCAGCCGGTTCGCCGTGGATGAGCCTGAGCCGTTTGTCGCTGTTGATGGCCGGCCAGCGCCTGGCGTTGCCTGCCGAGTAACCCTCTATCAGCAACACCGCAGGTCCAATGTGGGAGGGGGCTTGCCCCCGATTGCAGTGCATCAGTCAACATCTTCAGTGGCTGACACACCGCTATCGGGGGCAAGCCCCCTCCCACATTTTGACCGTGTAACTTCCTACAGATTGCCGGGCTTTACAGCGGCCCAACTTCGGCAGATGATTTGCTCCGCTCCATTCCACACCCAAGCGAGAGAATCCATCATGAGCAAAAAGCCATCCAAGCATGGCCCGAACAAGGCCAAATCCATCATCGCCCAGCCACTGTTCCGCAGCCGTCAGGAACGCGCCGGCAAGGGCAAAGGCAGCTACCGCCGCGAAGCCTTCCAGTCTAACAGCTGGGAGGCTTCTTACTTTCTGGCTGCCTGAAGGCAAGCGCCCCTCTGGCATGATAAGGTCTGCACTTGATTTGTAACCCCCTGGACCTGTGCATGCCCTCTAGTCTTTCCCGTCGCTGGCACCTTCGCCAGTTGATTGCTGCCTCCAGCCTCATTCTGCTTGTCGCCTGCGCGGAAAAACCCACCGCCGCGGACGCTCAACCCCTGCCCCCGCTCAAGACCGCACCGGTCATCGCGCCTGCCGTCGTGGCGCCGTTGGCAGTGGATAACCTGGACATCCAACCGACCCAGACCTTCGCCGAATGGCAGGCCGGGTTCCGTGCACAGGCCCTGCAAGCCGGGATCAGCGCCGAAGTCTTCGATAACGCCTTCGCCGGCGTCAGCCCGGACATGGCCGTGATTCGCGCCGACCGCAGCCAGCCGGAGTTTTCCCGTCCGGTGTGGGAATACATCGATGGTGCGCTGTCGCCGCTGCGCGTGCGCAACGGCCAGGCGTTGCTGGTCAAGTACGCCGATATCCTGCAGCGCATCGAGGAGCGTTACGGCGTTGATCGCCAGGCACTGGTCTCGGTGTGGGGCATGGAAAGCAACTTCGGCCAGTTCCAGGGCAATAACTCGGTGATCCGCTCCCTCGCGACCCTGGCCTATGAAGGCCGCCGCCCGGCGTTTGCCCAGGCACAACTGCTGGCGGCGCTGCAGATCATCCAGCACGGCGATATCCCGGCCGACCAGATGAAAGGCTCCTGGGCCGGCGCGATGGGCCAGACCCAATTCATCCCCACCACCTACAACACCCACGCGGTGGATTTTGACGGTGACGGTCGCCGCGATATCTGGAACAGCCCGGGTGACGCCCTCGCCTCCACCGCCCATTACCTGCAAAGCTCCGGTTGGCAGAAAGGCCAGCCGTGGGGCGTTGAGGTGCAGCAATTGCCATCGGGCTTCGACTATTCCCTGGCCGATGGTGGCATTCGCAAGACCGTCGCCGAATGGCTGAAACTGGGTATCCAACTGCCGCCCGGCGCGAGCCTGCCGGCCAACGTCGAGCAACTGTCCGCCGCCCTGCTGCTGCCGGCCGGCTACCGTGGCCCGGCGTTCCTGGTGCTGGATAACTTCCGTGCAATCCTCAAGTACAACAATTCGTCGTCCTATGCACTGGCCGTCGGCCTGCTGTCGGAGCGCTTTGGTGGCGGTGGGGTGATTCGCGGGAGCTGGCCAAAGGATGAGCTGCCCCTGAGCCGCTCGCAGCGTATCGACCTGCAGACGGCGCTCAGCGCCAAAGGTTATGACGCGGGCAACGCTGACGGAATCATCGGCGCCAACACACGCAAGGCGATTCGGGCGGCGCAGCAGGCACTGGGCTGGCCGGCGGATGGGTATCCGACGGTGAAGTTGCTGGAGGCGCTGCAAAGCCGATAGATTGGCTTAAGGCAACTACCGCCATCGGGGGCAAGCCCCTCCCACATTTGACTGCATTCCAAAGGGTGTACAGGGACCAATTGTGGGAGGGGGCTTGCCCCCGATAGGGTCTGGCAGGCGACCACTATTTACAGACTACATCCTGCTCCAACACCACCCGCTGTTCCCCCGCATCCAACCGCACCAACGCGCCCATCGGCAGCGTCAGGTTCGGATCGCAATGCCCACTGCGCCAGCCAGCCAGCACCGGAATGCACAGCGGTTCGAAGGTCTGTTTCAACAGCCGCTCCAGCGCCCCGTTATCCACACCCGACACATCCCCCACCAATACCCCCGCAACCTGGTCGAGTTTGCCCGCCAGGCGCAGGTGCGTCAGCAAGCGGTCGATGCGATAGAGCGGCTCGTTGACGTCCTCGATAAACAGGATGATGCCTTCAGCGTCAATTTCATAAGCGGTGCCCATCACCGCCGCGATCATCGATAAGTTACCGCCCAGCAAGCGCCCGCAGGCGATGCCTGGCTCGATCGTGGTCAAGGGGTAGGCCACCGGATGCGTGAGCACACTGCCGGCACCCAACTGGCCACGCAACAGGCTGAACAGCGATGACTCGGTAGGTGGTTGCTTGCCGCCGAGCAGGTCGGCATTGAGCATCGGCCCGTGGAAAGTGACGAAGCCGGCGTAGCGGTTGATCGCCAGGTGCAAGGCGGTGATGTCGCTGTAGCCGACGAAAGGCTTGGGGTTGGCGCGCAGCAGGTCGAAGTCCAGCGCGTCGAGCAGACGTGGCGTACCGTAGCCGCCGCGCAGGCAGAAGATGGCATCGATTTCCGGGTCGGCGAAGGCGGCGTGAAGGTCGCGCAGGCGCACTTGATCGCTGCCGGCCAGGTAGCCGTCGCGCTCGTACACACCGGGGAAAATTCGCAGTTCATAGCCACGGGTGCGCATCCATTGCCCGGCTTTTTCGACGTCCAGCGCAGCAGGGCCGGCCGGGGCGATCAGGCCGATGGTGCCTTCGAGGCGCAATGCAGGTACGGCGGTAGTCATGCACAATTCTCCCTGATATGACGCATAACGAAATGTGGGAGGGGGCTTGCTCCCGATTGCGATGTATCAGTCACTCATGTATTGACTGTCACACCGCAATCGGGGGCAAGTCGAATCGTCGCACCGCCCCTCCCACATTGGACCTGCGGTGTTGCACAAACCTTTATTAAGAAACCAGGCTCGCCTTGACCAGCTTGGCCTGTTCATCAGCGTGGTACGAAGACCGTACCAGCGGGCCCGAGGCGACGTTCTTGAAGCCCATCTTGTAACCTTCCTCGGCGAACCAGGCGAAGGTGTCCGGGTGCACGAAACGCTGCACCGGCAAGTGACTGCGGGACGGTTGCAGGTATTGGCCCAGGGTCAGCATGTCGATGTCATGCTCGCGCATGCGCTTCATGACTTCGATGACTTCTTCGTCGGTTTCGCCCAGGCCCAGCATAAGGCCGGACTTGGTCGGAATGTGCGGCATCATTTGCTTGAATTTCTGCAGCAAGGTCAGCGACCACTGGTAATCCGAACCCGGACGCGCGGCCTTGTACAGGCGCGGCACGGTTTCCAGGTTGTGGTTGAACACATCCGGCGGCTCGGCGGCGGTGATTTCCAGCGCCACGTCCATGCGCCCACGATAGTCGGGCACCAGGGTTTCGAGCATCACGTTGGGGGACAGTTTGCGGATTTCGCGAATGCAGTCGGCAAAGTGCTGGGCACCGCCGTCACGCAAGTCGTCACGGTCCACCGACGTGATTACTACGTATTTGAGTTTCAGGTCGGCGATGGCGATGGCCAGGCTTTGCGGCTCGTTGACGTCCAGCGGCTTCGGCCGGCCGTGGCCCACGTCGCAGAACGGGCAACGACGGGTGCAGATGTCGCCCATGATCATGAAGGTGGCGGTACCGCCGGAGAAGCACTCACCCAGGTTCGGGCAGGACGCTTCTTCGCACACGCTGTGCAGCTTGTGTTTGCGCAGCAGCGCCTTGATACGGTCGACTTCCGGCGAGACCGGGATACGCACGCGAATCCAGTCAGGCTTTTTCGGCAGTTCGGTGGTCGGAATGATCTTCACCGGGATGCGTGCAACCTTCTCGGCGCCGCGCAGCTTGACGCCGGCTTCCACCTTGGCACGTGGGGCCGGGACTGGACGCTCGGTGATGTCCAGCGTCGGGATCATGGTTTGCACAACATCAGTAGTCATATCAATCGATTCCGCCCGTCAGGGTCGTCTGCTCAGCATAGTCGAGGTGTTTGACGAGCTGCGCGCGCAGCCGGGCACTTACCTCGGCAAATTCTATGGGTGTTGCATGGTCGCTCAACTGGGTCATCGCAAGACCCGCATAACCGCACGGGTTGATCCGCTGGAACGGCGACAGGTCCATGTCCACGTTCAGGGCCAGGCCATGAAAGGAACAACCGTGCCGAATGCGCAGCCCGAGGGAAGCGATTTTCGCGCCCTCCACATACACACCCGGTGCATCGGGCTTGGCCGCAGCGGTCACGCCGTAACTGGCCAGCAGCTCAATCAGGCAAGCCTCCATGCGGCTGACCAGATCACGCACGCCAAAGCCCAGCTTGCGCACATCCAGCAACAGATACGCGACCAGTTGGCCAGGCCCATGGTAAGTCACTTGCCCCCCTCGGTCGACCTGCACCACCGCAATATCACCCGGCAGCAGCAGATGCTCGGCCTTGCCGGCCTGGCCCTGGGTGAATACCGGCGGGTGCTCGACCAGCCAGACTTCATCCGGTGCCGAGGTGCCGCGCTCGTTGGTGAAGCGCTGCATGGCATGCCAGACGGGCTCGTAGTCCATCCGGCCGAGCTCGCGAAAGCCCAGGACGTGCGACATCACAGCACCATGTGCACGAAGCCGGTGGCCCGCAGTTCGCTGTTGATGTTGTAGAGCTGGTCCTGATCCGTCGCAACGATGTGCAACTGGATCGTCGTGTATTTACCCGTGGAGCTGGAACGCTCGTCCACGCGGTTGTCGTTGATGGTCGCGTGTTTGCGCACAATCTCGAGAATCGTGTCTTTGCGACCTACGCCGGTATCGCTGATCACCTTGATGGGGTAATCCGTCACCGGGAATTCGATCTTTGGCGCCTTTACTTCTTTATCGGTCATGGCAGAACGGCCTCGTAAGCGGTAAGCCGTGGCGACGGCAAAGCCCCGCGTCGGATCAACGCGGGGCTTTGCAGGTGCACACAATCAGTTGAACAAGCCGTAGAAGAATAGACGGATGCTATCCCACACGCGGCGGAAGATACCACCTTCGTCGACGGCGTCCAGTGCGATCAGGTCGGCGCTGTGCACCACCTTGTCTTCGAGCTTGACTTCAACCTTGCCGATCACATCGCCCTTGGCGATTGGCGCAACCAGTTGCGGGTTCAGGGTCATGCTGGCGGCGAGCTTTTTCAGCTGGCCTTTAGGCATGGTCAGGGTCAGGTCATCGGCCAGGCCGGCCTTGACCTGGGAGGTCGCGCCCTTCCAGACCGGCGCGGTCGCAAGCTCGGTGCCCTTCTGGTAGAAGGTCTGGGTTTCGAAGAAGCGGAAGCCGTAGGTCAGCAGTTTTTGCGTCTCGGCCGCACGGGCCTGCTCGCTGTTGGTGCCGAAGACCACGGCGATCAGGCGCTGGCCATCACGTACGGCGGACGACACCATGCAGTAGCCGGCTTCGTCGGTGTGGCCGGTTTTCAGGCCGTCGACGGTCTTGTCGCGCCACAGCAACAGGTTGCGGTTAGGCTGCTTGATGTTGTTCCAGAAGAATTCCTTCTGGGAGTAGATGGCGTAGTGCACCGGGTCGACACGGATGATCGCGCGGGCCAGGATCGCCATGTCGTGAGCCGACGAATAATGCTCAGGGTTCGGCAGGCCGGTCGGGTTCATGAAGTGGCTGTTGGTCATGCCCAGGTCGCCGGCCGTCTTGTTCATCATGTCGGCGAACGCATCTTCGCTGCCGGCGATGTGTTCGGCCAGTGCCACGCTGGCGTCGTTGCCGGACTGGATGATGATGCCGTGCAGCAGGTCGCTGACAGTGACTTGCGAGCCGACTTTGATGAACATCCGCGAACCACCGGTGCGCCAGGCGTTTTCGCTGACGGTGACCGGATCGTTCTCGCCGATCTGGCCGCGACGGATTTCCAGGGTCGCGATGTAGGCGGTCATCAGTTTGGTCAGGCTGGCAGGCGGCAGGCGCATGTCACCACCGCTTTCGACCAGCACGTTGCCACTGGCGGCATCCATGAGGACCCAGGCCTTGGCGGCCAGTTGCGGGGAAGCCGGCACCATCTCAACCGCCCAGGCGGCCGGGGTGATGATCAGCGAGATAAGCAGGCACGTACGTTTGGCTAAGGTGGTGATGTTCATCCGTCTCTCGAAATTGCTTATGGAAACTTGCCCTCGCGGGCAAAACTATTCAGACAGCCCGCTTCCAGACTGTCACGTGTTCGGTTGCCCGCTCACCCCTTGCCCCTGGGTTTTATTGTTCAACGAGCCAACAACCAGGGCCCGGGCACGCGCACGCACCTGGACCGTCAATCCTGTATTGCCTTATTCCGCGGTCACTACGCTGGGCTGCCCCAGGTTAGCCAGGCGTACGCTGTTCTGCACTTGCGCAACCTCGCTCGGCGAGCCGATCGGCCCCATACGCACTCGGTGCAGGGTCTGCTGGTTACGCACGATGGAGCTGATGAACACTGGCGCGCTGACCATGCCGCTGAGCTTGGACCTTAACAGTTCTGCCGCATCCGGGTTGGCGAAAGCGCCCACCTGCAGGTACTGCCCGCCCACCTTGGAGGCACCGGGCGCCGCATGGGGCACGACCACCGTATCCGGAGCATGCTGCGCCGGCGGCGGTGTCCATTGTTCGATCTTGCCGGTCGACGCCGTCACTTGCGGTTGCGGGGTTTGCGGCTCGTTGAGCATCAACGGCGCCGGCTTGCCACGCTGGGCCCAGTACTGCGCCGGGTCGATGCCTTCGACTTTCACCCGCGCGGTACCGATTTCGGCGTAACCGAGTTTCTTCGCAGCGGCATAGGAGAGGTCGATGATCCGGTCCGAATAGAACGGCCCACGGTCGTTGACCCGTAGAATCACGGTGCGGTTGTTGTCCAGGTTGGTCACGCGCACGTAGCTGGGCAGTGGCAGGGTCTTGTGCGCCGCACTCATGCCGTACAGGTCATACACTTCGCCGTTGGCGGTGTTCTGGCCGTGGAACTTGGTGCCGTACCAGGACGCGGTGCCCGACTGCACGTAGGTCCTGGATTCCTGCAGCGGGAAGTAATTCTTGCCCAGCACGGTATAGGGGTTGGCCTTGTAGGGGCCGGAGTGCAGGGTTGGCGTGGCATCCGGGATCTTGGACACATCCACGTCCCACCACGGCGCGCCGTCCTTGTGCGCACGGTTGATGTCCAGGCCCGGCTGGGCGCGAACCACCGCACCGCCGGCCTTCTTGGCCGGCGCTCGATTCGGTGTTGTGGAGCAACTGGCGATCAGCAGGGACAACGCGGCGAACGCCACCAGCTTGAGCGGTTTTTTGAACGGCGATACCCGCATTACTTGTTGCCCCGTGCTTGAACCAGCTCGTCTGACAGCTGATGCACGGCCATGGCGTACATCACACTGCGGTTATAACGCGTGATTGCGTAGAAATTCTTCAGGCCCATCCAGTATTCCGGGCCCTTTTCACCTTCAAGGCGGAACGCCGTCACCGGCATATCATCGCGTGGCGCATTCTGACTCGACCAGCCCAGCGCTCGCAACTCCCCGACGGTCTTCACCGGGTCGATACCCTGGGTCAGACCTTCATCGGCGCGCTCGCCCGTCACATCGGCGCGCACAACCACAGGTTCTCCGCCGACCCAGCCGTGGCGCTTGAAGTAGCTGGCCACGCTGCCGATGGCATCGTCGGGGTTGCTCCAGATATTGATATGCCCGTCGCCGTCAAAGTCCACCGCGTAGGCGCGAAAGCTGCTCGGCATGAACTGCGGCAAGCCCATCGCCCCGGCGTACGAACCCTTGAGGGTCATGGGGTCGACCTGTTCTTCGCGGGCCAGCAGCAGGAATTCGCGCAGCTCCTTGCGGAAGAACTCGGCACGCGGCGGGTAATCGAAGCCCAGGGTCGACAACGCGTCGATCACCCGGTAACTGCCGGTGTTGCGCCCGTAAAAGGTTTCAATGCCGATGATCGCGACGATGACCTGGGCCGGCACGCCATATTCCTGCTCGGCGCGGGCCAGTACCGCCTCGTGCTGGCGCCAGAAGTCCACGCCCCGGGCCACGCGGGCGTCGGTGAGGAACATCGGGCGATATTCCTTCCACTGCTTGACCCGCTCGGCGGGGCGCGAGATGGCGTCAAGGATCGCCTGCTTTTTGCGCGCTTCGCGGAACACGCCCATCAGCTGTTCACCGGCGAAACCGTAGTCGCGGGTCATCTCACCGACGAATTCGGCGACCTGGGGTGAGCCATCGTAGTCACCGGCCTGCACCTCCTGCGTTGCGCCCAGCAGCCCAATCAGGCCCATCCAGGACGCATGCCGCGTGGCCCAGCCGCGCATTACTTGCATTGACATCTTCACCTTATTCAAACCTGAGCGATCCATTTGCGATGCGTATGAATCGACATCAAAACCCCAAACGCTGACAGCAATGTCACCAGCGAAGTTCCGCCGTAGCTAATGAATGGCAACGGCACCCCAACCACCGGCAGCAGGCCACTGACCATACCGATGTTGACGAAAACGTAAACAAAAAACGTCATGGTCAGACTGCCGGCCAGCAACTTGCCGAACAGCGTCTGCGCCTGCGCGGTAATCACCAGCCCGCGCCCGATCAACAGCAAATAGATCAGCAGCAGCGCGCAGATGCCTACCAGGCCGAACTCTTCGCCCATCACCGCGATAATGAAGTCGGTGTGGCTTTCGGGCAAAAAGTCCAGGTGCGATTGGGTCCCCAGCAGCCAGCCCTTGCCGAACACGCCGCCGGAGCCGATGGCGGCCTTTGACTGGATGATGTTCCAGCCGGTACCCAGCGGGTCGCTTTCGGGGTCGAGGAACGTCAGGATCCGCTGCTTCTGGTAGTCGTGCATAAAGAAGAACCACATGGCCACCGCCACCGGCACGGCAGCGGCCAGCACGCTGAGAATCCAGCGCCAGCGCAGGCCGCCCATGAACAGTACGAACGCGCCCCCCGCCAGGATCAGCAATGAGGTACCGAGGTCGGGCTGGCGCACGATCAGAATGAACGGCACGCCGATCAGGATCAGGCTGATCCCCACATGCTTGAGCTGGGGCGGCAAGGTACGCTTGGACAGGTACCAGGCGATGGTGGCCGGCATCAGGATCTTCATGAATTCCGACGGCTGGAAGCGAATCACCCCCGGGATGTTGATCCAGCGCGTCGCGCCCATGGCGTTGTGGCCCATCACGTCCACCACCACCAGCAGCAACACCCCGGCGACATAACCCAGCGGCACCCAGCGCGCCATGAAGCGCGGCTCGAGCTGGGCGATCACCACCATCGACAACAGGCCCAGGCCGAACGACGACGCTTGCTTGATCAGCAGGTCCCAGTTCTTGCCGCTGGCCGAATACAGCACGAACAGGCTGCCGGCCGCCAGTATCAGCAGCAGCACCAGCAACGGGCCATCAATGTGCATGCGTTGCAGCAACGTCGCACGGCGACGCATCACATCCTCACTGGAGAGGATGCGGTCAAAATTACTCTTCACGGGCCGTAACCTCGGGGCTGGAAGGGGGGCCGCCATATTCGGGCTTGAGCTTGCCGTCGGGGGCCAGCAGCCAGGCGTCCATGATCTGGCGCACCACAGGCGCGGCCACACCGGAGCCGGACTCGCCGTTCTCCACCATCACCGCCACCACGATTTTCGGGTCATCGGCAGGGGCAAAGCCGACAAACAAGGCGTGGTCGCGGTGGCGCTCCTGCACCTTGGAGCGGTCATATTTTTCACCCTGTTTGATCGCGACCACCTGAGCGGTCCCGCTCTTGCCGGCGATGCGGTATTGCGCGCCGAGCGCCGCCTTGCGTGCGGTGCCGCGAGCGCCGTGCATCACCTGCTGCATGCCGTGATTGACCTTGGCCCAGTCGGAAGGGTCGCGCAGCACGATGTCGGGGATCGGGTTCTCATCCACCGGCTTCTCGCCCTCGATGGTCCTGGCCAGGTGCGGCCGGTTCCACACGCCCTTGTTCGCCACCAGCGCAGTTGCCTGGGCCAGTTGCAGCGGAGTGGCCTGCATGTAGCCCTGGCCGATGCCGAGGATCAGGGTTTCGCCGGGGAACCATGCCTGGCGACGCGTCGCCCGCTTCCATTCGCGCGAGGGCATCAGGCCGGGAGACTCTTCGAACATGTCCAGGGAAACCTTCTGGCCGAGGCCGAACTTGCCCATGTAGGCCGCCAGGCGATCGATCCCCAGCTTGTGGGCCAGGTCATAAAAATAGGTGTCGTTGGAGCGCATGATGGCGGTGTCCAGGTCGACATAGCCATCACCGGAACGGTTCCAGTTACGGTATTTGTGATCGTAGTTGGGCAGCATGTAATAGCCCGGGTCATAGACCCGGCTCGAGGCGGTGACCACCCCGGAATCCAGACCGGCAATCGCCACCGCCGGCTTGATGGTCGACCCCGGCGGATACAGGCCGCGCAGCACCCGGTTGAACAGCGGCCGGTCGATGGAGTCGCGCAACTCGGCGTAGGCCTTGAAGCTGATGCCGGTCACGAACAGGTTGGGGTCGAAACTTGGCTGGCTGACCATGGCCAGGACTTCGCCGGTCTTCGGGTCCAGCGCAACCACCGCGCCGCGACGACCGCCCAGCGCCATTTCGGCGGCTTCCTGCAGCTTGATGTCCAGGCTCAGCACGATGTCCTTGCCCGGCAAGGGGTCGGTGCGCTTGAGCACGCGCAACACGCGGCCACGGGCGTTGGTCTCGACTTCTTCGTAACCCACCTGACCGTGCAGTTCGGGTTCGTAGAAACGCTCGATGCCGGTTTTGCCGATGTGATGGGTGCCGCTGTAATTGACCGGATCGAGGCTTTTCAGCTCTTTCTCGTTGATGCGCCCCATATAGCCGACCGAGTGGGCAAAGTGCGGCCCCTGCGGGTAATGCCGCACCAACTGCGCCACCACTTCCACGCCCGGCAGGCGGAACTGGTTCACTGCGATCCGCGCGATCTGTTCTTCGTTCAACTCGAACAGGATCGGCACCGGCTCGAACGGCCGGCGCCCCTGCTTCATGCGCTTCTCGAAAATGACCCGGTCTTCCGGCGTCAGCTGCAGCACTTCGACAATCACATCGAGCACTTGCTGCCAGTCGCCGGAGCGCTCGCGGGTCATGCTCAGGCTGAAACTGGGCCGGTTATCCGCCACTACCACGCCATTGCGGTCGAAAATCAGCCCACGGGTCGGCGGGATCGGCTGCACATGCACCCGATTGTTTTCCGACAAGGTGGAGTGATACTCGTACTGGATCACCTGCAGGTAATACAGGCGGGCGATCAGCACACCAATCAATGCCACCACCATGATCGCGCCAAACACCACGCGCGCGCGTACAAGACGTGCGTCCTTCTCGTGGTCCTTGATGCGGATCGGCTGGGTCATCGGCTATGGCGCAGATTATTTGTGATAAGGGTGCCCGGACAGAACTGTCCAGGCGCGATACAGCTGTTCACCGATCAGAATCCTTACCAACGGGTGCGGCAACGTGAGTGCCGACAGCGACCAGCGCTGATCGGCCCGCGCACAGACTTCCGGCGCCAGCCCTTCGGGGCCGCCGACCATGAAGTTGACGGTGCGCGAGTCCAGGCGCCAGCGGTCCAGTTCCACCGCCAACTGCTCGGTGCTCCAGGGCTTGCCGTGCACTTCGAGGGTGACGATGCGCTCGTTGGGGCCGACCTTGGCCAACATGGCTTCGCCTTCCTGACGGATAAAGCGCGCCACGTCGGCGTTCTTGCCCCGGGTGTTGAGCGGTATTTCCACCAGTTCAAGCGACAGCTCGGCAGGCAGACGCTTGGCATACTCGTGCCAGCCCTCTTCCACCCACTTGGGCATGCGTGAACCGACAGCGATCAGACGCAGGCGCACAGCCGTTCCTTATTCCTGGTCTTTGTTGAGCTTGTCGAAGTGCGCGTGGCCCACTTCCGGGCTGTGGTGCTTGCCATCGGCGGCACGGCTCTGCTCGGCGCCTTTCCACAGACGTTCCAGGTCATAGAACTGACGGGCGTTGGAGGTCATCATGTGCACGATCACGTCGTCCATGTCCAGCAGCACCCAGTCGCTGTCGCCCTTGCCTTCTTCACCCAGGGGCTTTACGCCCTGGGCTTTGACGGCTTCGCGAACCTTGTCCAGCATCGCGCCGATCTGGCGGTTGGAGGTACCGGTGGCGATGATCATGAAGTCGGTGATGCTCTGCTTGTCGCGTACGTCCAGCACCTGGATGTCCTGGGCTTTCACGTCTTCCAGGGCAGCCACGGCGACTTTTACCAGTTCTTCACCGGCCAGTTCCGGGCCAACGTGGGCTTCTACCGGCAGCGGTGCGCTTTTGAAGGTGCCTTTGCGCTTAACTTTGCTTACGTCTTTGTTCGTCATATAAAACTCGTTTTGCTCGTATGTTCGGGCGCTCGCTGCACGTTTTTTCGTGCGTTCAAGCGCGCCTTTTCAGTTCGACGCACGGTAAAGCCCGTGCGCATCGATGTAGGCCAGGACCGCGTCAGGCACCAGGAAACGTACCGACTTACCGCTGGCCAGCAGTTGACGGATCTGGGTGGCGGACACCGCAAGCGGGGTCTGCCAGACGAATGCAATATTCCCGTTCGGCCCGGTCAGGGCCAAGGGGTCACTTACCGACCGCGCGGCCAGCAGGTTGCGCAAGGCATCCGGCGGTTCGCTGTCGGCATCCGGGCGTTGCAGAACCAGGATGTGGCAATGCTGGAGGAGTTCCTCCCAGCGGTGCCAAGAGGGCAGGCCGCAAAATGCGTCCCAGCCCAAAAGCAGAAACACCTGGTCATCGGCGGCCAACTCGGCGCGCATCAGTTCCAGGGTGTCGACAGTGTAGGACGGTTTATCGCGCTTGAGCTCGCGATCGTCCATCACCAGCGGTGCTATGCCCTCCACCGCAACGCGCACCATTTCCAGGCGCTGCTGCGCGGACACCTGCGGCGTATCGCGGTGAGGCGGCCGGAAATTGGGCATCAGGCGCACCTCATCCAGCGCCAGGGCATCCGCGACTTCCAGGGCACTGCGCAAATGGCCGATGTGCACGGGGTCGAAAGTACCGCCGAGCAGCCCGATGCGTTTAGCCATCAAGTGCGCACATGACCGTCGCCGAACACCACGTACTTCTCGCTGGTCAGGCCTTCCAGGCCGACCGGGCCGCGTGCGTGGAGCTTGTCGGTGGAAATGCCGATTTCCGCCCCCAGGCCGTACTCGAAACCATCGGCAAAGCGCGTCGAGGCATTGATCATCACTGAAGCGGAATCCACTTCATTGAGGAAACGCCGGGCATCGCTGAAATGCTCGGAGACGATGGCGTCGGTGTGCTTGGAGCCGTAGGTGTTGATGTGTTCGATGGCCTGGTCCAGGTCGTCGACAATGCGGATCGACAGGATCGGCGCGGTGTATTCGGTGTACCAGTCCTGCTCGGTGGCCTCGATCACGTCCGCGCCCAGCAGCGCACGGGTACGTTCGCAACCGCGCAATTCCACAGCCTTGTCGCGGTAGATGGCCGCCAGCGGCGGCAGCACGCGCCCGGCAATGCCGGCGTGCACCAACAGGGTTTCCATGGTGTTGCACGGCGCGTAGCGGTGGGTCTTGGCGTTGTCGGCGATGCGGATCGCCTTGTCGAGGTCGGCGGCGATGTCGATATACACGTGGCACACGCCGTCCAGGTGCTTGATCACCGGCACCTTGGCGTCGCGGCTGACGCGCTCGATCAGGCCCTTGCCACCGCGTGGCACGATCACGTCGACGAATTCCGGCATGGTGATCAGCGCGCCAACGGCGGCGCGGTCAGTGGTTTCCACCACTTGCACCACTTCGGCGGGCAACTCGGCCACGGCCAGGCCCTGCTGGATGCAGGCGGCGATGGCGCGGTTGGAATGGATCGCCTCGGAACCGCCACGCAGGATGGTGGCGTTGCCTGACTTCAGGCACAGGCTCGCGGCGTCGATGGTCACGTTCGGACGCGACTCGTAGATGATGCCGATCACGCCCAGGGGCACGCGCATCTTGCCGACCTGGATGCCGGACGGCAGGTAACGCATATCGCGAATTTCACCGATGGGGTCAGGCAACTTGGCCACCTGACGCAAGCCTTCGATCATGTCGTCGATACGCGCCGGGGTCAGTGCCAGGCGGTCCAGCAGGGCCGGCTCCAGGCCATTGGCGCGGCCGTTGGCCAGGTCCTGTTCGTTGGCGGCGGCCAACTCGGAGCGCGCAGCATCCAGAGCATCGGCGGCGGCCAGCAGGGCACGGTTCTTCTGCGCGGTGCTCGCACGGGCGATCAACCGCGAGGCCTGACGGGCAGCGCGACCCAGGCGGGTCATGTAGTCAAGAACGGACTCAGTCATGGGTCAGGAAGTCTTGGCAAAGAGGAAAGCGGCAGATTATAGCTGTGACGCCGCCTGACTGACAGCGGTGAGGGGCGGATGGTCGAAATGAACTGTAAAAACCTGGGGTTCAGCGGTAATTAAGGTGAGAGTTGTTATGATTCCGTCACATTTAGCCGTAATAACCCTGAACGTCATGCCCACCATCACGCCCGAACGCCCCGCCAGCGCCCTCCCCGACAGCTTCTTCGACCGCGACGCCCAGTTGCTTGCGCAAGAACTGCTCGGCAAAGTCATTCGTCATCGTGTCGGCCAAACCTGGCTTTCAGCGCGGATTATCGAAACCGAAGCCTATTACGTGGCCGAAAAAGGCAGTCACGCCTCACTCGGTTACACAGAAAAACGTAAGGCTTTGTTTCTGGATGGTGGGCATATCTACATGTATTACGCCCGTGGCGGCGATTCGCTGAACTTCAGCGCCCATGGCCCGGGCAATGCCGTGCTGATCAAATCGGCCTATCCCTGGGTCGATGAGAGGTCCGGGCCGGCGAGCCTGGCGCACATGCTGTTGAACAACCCCAACCCCGACGGCAGCCCGCGTCCTTCGCAGAAACTCTGTGCGGGCCAGACGCTGCTGTGCAAGGCACTCGGCCTGAAGGTGCCGATGTGGGATGCCAAGCGCTTCGATCAGGAACTGTTGTATGTCGAGGACGTGGGCCAGGTGCCCACGCAGATTATCCAGACCACACGGCTGGGCATTCCCAGCGGGCGCGATGAGCACCTGATGTACCGCTTCGTCGATGCTGGCTATGCGCCTTATTGCACACAGAACCCGCTGCGGCGCGGGCAGGTCGAAGGCCGCGATTATTTTTTGATTTGAACAGACTGAACCGGCTGGAATCGATACCTGTCGCACAGAGATTTTAATGTGGGAAGGGGCTTGCCCCCGATGGCGGTGTAACAGTGGATGAATGTTTCCCTGACACATTGCCATCGGGGGCAAGCGCCCCCTCCCACACTTGATGGAGTGGATTGTATGGGCCAATGGCTCGATAGCATCACCGGCTGGCTGACCCTTAACCCACAATGGCTTGCAGTGGCGGTGTTTATCGTCGCGTGCGTGGAATGCCTGGCCATCGCCGGGCTGATCGTGCCGGGCACGGTGCTGCTGTTTGCCATCGCCGCGTTGGCCGGCAGCGGCGCGTTGTCGTTGAGTGAGACCCTGTTGCTGGGCTTCCTCGGCGGCTTACTGGGCGACGGGGTGTCCTACTACCTGGGCCGGCATTTCCACCAGAATATCCGGCGCCTGCCCGGCCTGCGCCATCATCCCGAGTGGATGAACGGTGCGGAAACCTACTTTCATAAATATGGCATCGCCAGCCTGCTGGTCGGGCGTTTCATCGGGCCGTTGCGGCCCATGCTGCCGATGGTCGCCGGTATGTGCGACATGCCGTTCCCGCGCTTTGCGATCGTCAGCGTTATCGCGGCGGCAGGCTGGTCAGTGGCGTATCTGTTGCCGGGCTGGGCTGCCGGTGCGGCGTTCCGCTTGCCCCTGCCCGAAGGTTTCTGGCCGGAAGCGGCGATTGTCGCGGCCTGCCTGGCGGCACTGCTGGGGCTGAGCTTGAACAGCAGCCTGCGCGGCCATCGTCGCGCCACCCTGTGGATCGGCTGCGCCAGCCTGACGTTGCTGGTGGCACTGTTTATCGGCTACCCGCATCTCAACGATTTCGACCAGGGCCTGAGCGCACTGGTGCAGGAACATCGCAGCCCGTGGCTCGACGAGGTGATGGTACGGATCACCCAGCTGGGCGAATTCAAGAAAATGTTCGTCGCCAGCGCGGTGTTTACCGGCCTGTTGTTGCTGGCGCGACAGTGGCGTCATGCCATATTCGTCGGCGCCACGCTGGCGGGCGCCGCCGTGATCAATACCGGCACCAAGCTCTTCTTCGCCCGCGGCCGCCCGGAAATCCTGACCGACCCGCTCACCAGTTTCAGCATGCCCAGCGGCCATGCCTCCGGCGCGTTTGCGTTCTTCCTGGCCCTGGCGGTACTGGCCGGCCGAGGCCAACCCACGCGACTGCGCCTGACCTGGCTGCTGCTGGGCTGCATACCTGCGGCATTCATTGCGTTATCGCGGGTGTACCTGGGCGCTCACTGGCCCACGGATATCCTGGCCGGCACGCTCCTGGCGATGAGCGTGTGCGCATTGAGCCTCACCCTCATTCAATACCGCAGCCCGTTGCCGCCGATGACGCAAAAAGCCTGGTGGCTGGTATTGCCGGTGATCGTGGCGGTGCTCGGTTTTATCGCCTTTACCGGCACGTCCCACGCGTTGCTCAGGTACGCCTACTGACCCTTGGCCGGGCCGATCCAGTCCACCGACGCGCTGCGCCGTTCAACACACCGCTCGCGTCGTTCCAGCAGCATTTCATCGGCAAGGTCGGCGGCGCGCTCGGCGATGTATTGCGCGCCGCGCGTGGGATCGTGCTGGAGTAACTGAGTGGTGACGCTGACAAAATACGCGTCCCAGGCCACTTGTTCCGAGGGTGTCAGCTGAATCATGGTGATCTCCGATCATTGGGGTGTGATCGGAAAATAGTGCAGTCCACGTCCCTGGAAACGACCAAACAAAGTCTGATACCCGCGTCAGAGCATTCCGAATCTCAGGGGAACAATTCACCCTGCAATTCATCCAGCAACATCTGGATCGCATCCAGCCGCTGCTGCGGATCGTCGAGTTGCAACAGGTCGACTTTATCCGCCTCGGTGAACGGCAGCAGGTACGCCAGCTGATGACTCAGGGCCTGCTGGCCCTCGGCATGGGCGTCCATATCCAGCGAAGCGACCATCGGGTGCTCGGCCAATGCCTGCAGCAGCGCCAGCAGGTCGGCGTCCTCTTCTTCCAGCGGCTGGTCCGGCAGTTCCTCCAGCCATTGCACCTGGGCCACCAGCAACTGGTCCTTCTGGACCTCGGCATCGCGCACGCGAAAACGCCGCCCGCCCTCGACGCGAATCCCCAGCAGGCCATTATCCTGTTGTTTAAAGTCGCGGATCAGCGCTTCACAGCCGATCAGCGCATAGCCATCCGGGGCGAGGCCGACTTCCTTGCCATCGAGGATGCACACCACACCGAAGCTTTCGCCCTTTTTCATGCAGCGACTGATCATGTCCAGGTAACGCGCCTCGAACAGTTGCAAATCGAGGGTGCACCCAGGGAACAGCACGGTGTTGAGGGGAAACAGCGCCAGACTCATAAAGGTTTCCTTAAACCCGGTTTAAACGATCACAGACACGGCCAGCGGCAGGAACACTGCCGTGGCCACGCCCATCAAACTCATGGCCAGCGCCGCAAAGGCGCCGCATTCTTCGCTTTCCTGCAGGGCCACCGAGGTGCCGACCGCGTGGGCCGTCATGCCCAGGGCCATGCCGCGCGCCTCGGGGCTGTAGACACCCAGGCGCGACAGGAACGCCGGGCCGATCATCGCGCCGGCCACCCCGGTGATCAGCACGAACACCGCAGCCAATGCCGCCACCCCGCCGATCTGCTCGGCCACCAGCATCGCAATCGGCGACGTCACCGACTTGGGCGCCATGGTCATCAGTACCCTGTGCTCGGCACCGAACCACCAGCCCAACCACACGCACAGGCCGGTGGCCAACACGCCGCCTATCACCAGCGTAGTAAAAATCGGCCAGAACAATTGGCGAATCCGTCGCAGGTTCAAATAAAGCGGCACCGCCAGGGCCACCGTCGCCGGCCCCAGCAGAATGCCCATGATCTCGGTGCTCTTGCGGTATTCGGTGTAGTCCAGGCCGCAGATCAGCAACACGCCAATCACCAGCAACATGGAGACCAGCACCGGCTGCAGGAAGATCCAGCGGGTTTTCTCGAAAGCCGCCAGTACCAGTTGATAAGCGCCCAGGGTAATGCCGATACCGAACAAGGGGTGATGAATGGCGGCCGTCCAGGCGCCCTGCCAGTCAAACATCATTGTTCCTTCTCCTTGCGCCGGACCAACCGTTCCATCAGCACGCCGACAACCGCCATCGCGATGACCAGCGACAGCACCAGCGCGCCGACGATGGCCCAGAAGTCGGCAACGATGTCCCTGGCATACACCATCACGCCCACGGCCGGCGGCACCAGCAGCAACGGCAAATAGCGCAGCAGGCTGCCGGCCGCCAGGCTCAGCGGCTCGCTGACTTCGCCGCGCCAGATCAGGAAGCCGAGCATCAGCAGCAGGCCGATGATCGGCCCCGGCAATACCGGCAACAGCAGATGGTTGAGCGCAGTGCCGATCATTTGAAACAGCACCAGCCAGGTCAAGCCACGTAACAGCATCCTCTCTGCCCCCTCAAAGTTCGTGCGCATTATAAGCACGCCCGCCCTATGCACTGGCATTCGCCAAAAGCATGTTGGGTTGACCGGGGCGATTGCCCATGATGATCTACATTGGTTCTCTGTATCCCATAAAAAACCCCTCGTCAGCGGGGATAAAAATGATGAACCCAGGAGAAACGCAATGCCCTATGTACCCGTAGCGCAGCTCAACGATTATGTCGGCAAGGAACTGGGACGTTCCGAATGGCTCACCATCGACCAGGCGCGCATCAACCTGTTCGCAGAGGCCACCGGCGATCATCAGTTTATCCACGTCGACCCGGCCAAGGCCGCGCAAACCCCGTTCGGCAGCACCATCGCCCATGGGTTCCTGTCGCTGTCGCTGATGCCCAAGCTGATGGAAGACATCCTGATCATGCCCGAGGGCCTGAAGATGGCCATCAACTACGGCCTGGACAGCGTGCGCTTCATACAGCCGGTGAAGGTCGACTCCAGGGTGCGCCTGAACGTCACCCTCACCGACGTCCACGAGAAAAAACCTGGCCAATGGCTATTTAAGGCCACCGCCACCCTGGAAATCGAAGGTCAGGAAAAACCGGCTTACATCGCTGAGTCATTGTCACTCTGTTTCGTGTAGGACGTTGCCTGTGGCGAGGCAACAAACCTTGCCACAGTGTATGTAAATTTATGTATGAAACGCGCAGCTGCGGCATACTCGGCGCTCAATTATCCGGATCCCGCTATGCGCCCACTCGCCCCCCTTGCCCTTGCCCTGTTGCTCACCGCTTGCGGAGATGGCGAATCGCTGTTGCCGCCCGATGCGCGCCTGCCCGATGGCGGCCGCTACCGGGGCGATGTGGTCGACGGCTTGCTGCAAGGCCAGGGGCGCGTCGACTACCCCAACGGCAGTTGGTACGCCGGCGAGTTCGATAAGGGCCAGTGGCATGGTCAGGGCGAATGGCATGGCAGCAACGGCGAAGTCTACAAAGGTCAATTCAAGCAAGGCCTGTTCGATGGCCAGGGCAGCCTGACCACGGCGGGCAGCAGTTACGTGGGCGGTTTCAAGAATGGTCGACGCAACGGCGAAGGCACCCTCAAAGAGGGGCAGATGACCTATCGCGGCGAATTCAAGGACGACCAGTATTCCGGCCTCGGGCGCCTGGAGCTGGCCGACGGCAGCCAATACCAGGGCCAATTCGCCCACGGCAAACCCAACGGCGAAGGCCAGCGCAACGACGACAGCGGCAATCAGTTCAGCGGCCACTTCGTCGATGGACAGCTGGAAGGCAACGGCACGTTCAACAGCGCGGATGGGGATATCTACGTCGGCCAGTTCCAACAGAATCAGCTCAACGGCAAGGGACGCTATGAAAACGCCGACGGCGACGTCTGGATCGGCCAGTTCAAGGAAGGTGCCCTGAGCGGCAAAGGCGAACTGATCGGCGTCGATGGCAGCCATTACGTCGGTCAGTTCAGCGACTGGCGCTTCAGCGGCGAAGGTCGCCTGAACCTTACCGATGGCAGCTTCTATATCGGCGGCTTCGACAGCGACAGCTACCAGGGTCGCGGCACGCTGGTGCTGACTGACGGTACGGTACAGGCCGGCACCTGGGTCAACGGCATGCGCGTGCGCGACGCCGAGGGCAAGCTGCTGCCCGACCCACTGGAAATCGGCGTATTGGCCCAGGGCCATTTGCTCGCGGACGCGCTCGCCGCCGTCCCCGCGTCCACGCCTGCCGTCGAGCTGTACACCCTGGCGCTGGCCGGCGACGGTAAGCAAAGCGTGTTCCTGCGCGAAGCCGATTACGTCAGCAACATGCTCGCCACCCGCTTCGGTGCCCATGGGCAGATTCGCCTGGTCAACCACCGCGACCATATTGCCGACCGGCCCATGGCCACCCGCGAAAACCTTCGCCGGGCCGTGCAAACCCTGGCCGAGCGAAGCGGGCCGGAAGACCTGGTGTTCATCTACATGACCAGCCACGGCACCCACGAACACGAACTGGTGCTTGACCAGCCGCGCATGGAACTGGCCGACCTGCCGGCCGATGAACTGGCCGCGGTGCTCGCGCCACTGAAAAACCGCGACAAGATCATCGTGATTTCCGCCTGCTACTCCGGCGGCTTCATCCCGGCATTGAAAGATGAGCGCACGCTGATCATGACCGCCTCACGCGCGGATCGCGTGTCGTTCGGCTGCTCGGAAGAAGCGGACTTTACCTACTTCGGTGATGCCCTTTTCGCACAGGCTTTCAACCAAACGGACGATTTGCAACAGGCCTTCAAACTGGCACAACTGCACGTGGCCGAACGCGAACAGGCGGACAACTTCGAAGCCTCCGAACCGCAGATCTGGGCCCCCAAGGGCGTGATCGCCCACTGGCAACTATTACGTAAACAGCAGGCACGAAAGGCGCTGGAAAGCGTCTCAATGAATAGCAAGGAAGCCAAAGGCAACTAAGCTGTAACGTGTAACAAGGGGGAAACACCATGTACCTGACACCGCAGCATATCTTACTGGCCGGTGCTTCCGGCCTCACCGGCGAACACTTGCTGGACCGCCTGCTCAACGAACCCACCGTCACCCGCGTACTGGCACCCAGCCGTAAACCACTGGCTGAACACCCACGCCTGGAAAACCCGGTAGGCGACCCTGCAGTGTTCCTGCCTCAACTGAGCGGCCGGGTGGATATCGCCTTCTGCTGTTTGGGTACCACGATCAAGAAGGCCGGCTCCGAAGCGGCGTTTCGTGCGGTCGACCTGGATATGGTGGTGGCCTTCGCCAAGCGCGCTCGGGAACTGGGCGCACGGCACCTGATCGTGATCAGCGCGATTGGCGCCGACCCGAAATCCTCGGTGTTCTACAACCGGGTCAAAGGCGAAATGGAACAGGCATTGCGAGCCCAGGATTGGCCGCAACTGACCATCGCGCGGCCATCGTTGTTGTTGGGCGAACGACTCGAACCGCGCCTGGCCGAACAACTGGCCGGGCCGTTGTCTCGGTTGATTCCGGGCAAGTACCACGGCATCGAAGTGTGCGAGCTGGCCCGCGCGCTGTGGCGCCTGGCGCTGGAAGAACAGGATGGCGTGCGGGTGGTAGAGTCGGACGAGCTGCGCAAGCTCGGTAAATAAATAAAGACGAACACGGAACCCAATGTGGGAGGGGGCCTGCCCCCGATAGCGGAGTGTCAGTCGCTGAAGATATTGACTGGACTACCGCCATCGGGGCATAGGTATCTACACAACTCAGCAGCGCCCAACCGTAACCACGATGCGCAGCGAGTCGCCGTTGATCTGGCTTTTGATCTTGATCTTAGGCGCCCCGTTAAACCACGCTGGCCGAACGCAGGCTTGAATCCGTGGGCAACCCGGCAGGACGCCGGGTTAGCCGCCCCGCGCCATGGATGGCGCGTGGCGGCGGCCCACGGATTCAAGCCTTCGATCGGGCACACCGAGCCTAAGCGAGGTGCCAAGTGGTGGGGCAAGAGCGTTTTGCTTACTTTTGCGCTTTTCAAAAGTGAGCCGCTGTAAAAGCGGAACCATTAGCAGCCGTTACCGCAGAAACGGATATGTACTCGATCTGATCCAACATCCTGGTCGGCCCTGAGGCCGCCATCGGAGGCAAGTCGAATCGTCGCACCGCCCCTCCCACATGGGTTTTATGGTGTTGTTGAGAATTGCGTTACAGGCCGCCGGTGGCGTTGAAGCCGACGCCCAGCACGGTCAACAACGACAGTGGCAACAGCAGCGTATCGAGCAACGCACTGGCGGGCAGGTCGATATGGGGATAGGTGGGGGCCTCGGCGCCAAACCTGTCCCTGGCGCAGCAGCCGCCGTTGATCGCGTACATATCCAGCCGGGTCCCGGCGTACACCACTGGCGCGCCCGGTTGCGCCGCATCCAGCGTGCGTGCGGTGGCGCAGCCGGTCAGCTGCAGCACCAGCACAACCCACAGTGCCTTATTCATCGCCACTCAAGTGATGCTCGCCCCAACGCGGCAGCATGTCCTGGGGGATATTGAGCAGGTTGAGAATACGCGCCACCACAAAGTCCACCAGATCATCAATGGTCTGCGGCTGGTGATAGAAGCCTGGCGATGCGGGCAAAATGGTCACGCCCATGTTCGACAACTTGAGCATGTGCTCCAGGTGAATGCTGGAATAAGGCGCCTCGCGTGGCACCAGGATCAACTGGCGCCGCTCTTTCAAGGTGACGTCCGCCGCGCGCTCGATCAAGTTGTTGCACGCGCCGGTGGCAATCGCCGACAGGGTGCCGGTGGAGCATGGCACCACCACCATCGCCGCCGGCGCACCGGAGCCGGAAGCGACCGGTGACATCCAGTCCTCTTTGCCGTACACCTTGATCTGCCCCGCCGCCGCACCGGTGTATTCGGTGAGGAAGGCTTGCATCATCTGCACTTTGGCCGGCAACTCCACGTCGGTCTCGGTCGCCAGCACCAACTGCGCCGCCTTGGAGATCAGAAAGTGCACTTCACGGTCTTCACGCACCAGGCAATCGAGCAGGCGCAGCCCATACGGCGCGCCGGACGCACCGGTCATCGCCAGGGTGATACGTTCCGGGCCGCTCACTGGAGCGCCTCAGCCAGCTTGCCGTGCAGGCCACCGAAGCCGCCATTGCTCATGATCACCACGTGGGTGCCCGGCCTGGCCACGTGTTTGACGTGCTCGATGATGCCCTCCAGCGAGTCGCATACCTTCGAAGGCACGGTGCACAGTGCGGCGATAGCGGGCAGGTCCCAGCCGAGGTTGGCGGGCGCGTACCACATCACTTGGTCGGCATCATTCACGCTTTCGGGCAGGCCATCGCGGTGCGCCCCCAGCTTCATAGAATTGGAGCGCGGCTCGACGACGGCAATGATTTGCGCATCACCGACGCGTTTGCGCAGGCCATCCAGGGTGGTGGCAATCGCCGTGGGGTGGTGGGCAAAGTCGTCGTAGATGGTAATCCCGTTCACGTCGGCGACCTTTTCCATGCGGCGCTTCACGCTTTTGAATGCGCTCAATGCTTCGATACCCACGGCCGGCGTCACGCCCACATGCCGCGCAGCCGCCAGGGTTACCAGGGCATTGGCGACGTTATGCTGACCGGTCATGCCCCAGTCGACGATGCCTTGGTCCACGCCTTCGAACAGCACTTCAAATCGCGAACCGTCGTCACTGAGCAACTTGACCTGCCATTGCCCGCCGACGCCAGTGGTTTGCACCGGGGTCCAGCAGCCCATGTCGATCACACGCTGCAACGCCGGCTCCGTGGTCGGATGGATCACCAGGCCTTCGCTGGGAATGGTGCGCACCAGATGATGGAATTGCCGCTCAATGGCCGGCAGATCGGGGAAGATGTCCGCGTGATCGAACTCCAGGTTGTTCAGGATCGCCGTGCGTGGACGGTAGTGGACGAACTTGGAGCGCTTGTCGAAAAAGGCGCTGTCGTATTCATCGGCCTCAATCACGAAAAACGGTGTGTCGCCCAGGCGCGCCGACACCGAGAAATTCTGCGGAACGCCGCCGATCAGAAAGCCCGGGCTCATGCCCGCGTGCTCCAGCACCCAGGCCAGCATGCTGCTGGTGGTGGTCTTGCCGTGGGTGCCGGCGACGGCCAGTACCCAGCGGCCCTGCAGCACGTGATCGGCCAGCCACTGGGGGCCTGAAACATAAGGCAAGCCTTTATTCAGCACGTATTCGACCGCCGGGTTGCCGCGCGACATGGCATTGCCAATCACCACCAGATCCGGCACCGGGTCGAACTGCGAAGGGTCGTAACCCTGGGTCAGTTCAATCCCTTGCGCCTGCAACTGCGTGCTCATCGGTGGATAAACATTGGCATCGGAGCCAGTGACGTGATGGCCCAGCTCTTTGGCCAGAACCGCCATCGAACCCATGAACGTGCCGCAGATACCCAGAATATGAATGTGCATAGTTGACCTCGTAAACATCGAGGCAGGTTAGCGTAGGGTGGGAAAGTTCGCACGCTTTAGCTGAGGGCGAAACGCCCGTCGCGGGGATACGACGGGCGCGCAGGCTGGGTTGACGTGGCGCCGGCCATCCAGGGCTATTGGATGGTCAGCAACCGCTGCAAACCGTTTCCTATCGGCGAAACCGGCGTGTTGGACTGAGGCGTGGGGGTAATGCTCATGGCCCCCAGCAAGGCAGAAAGCGCTGCCATGCGGCTCTCCAAATCGATCACACGCGCCTTGATGTCATCTTTTTCAGGCCCCGTGGACGCCGGTTGAAAATCAATTCTCCGTACCTTGGCCTCTTTGCCCAGCTCCCTCTCGACATAGCCAATCATGGCCTCAAGCGAGTCGAGGCGCTCGTCCCTGGTTTGCATCACCCATTGCAGGTTAGGCCCGACAGGCTGCTCTCCACGCAGTGTCGACAAGGTGTTGACCAACAGAAAAGTTGCGTTCTGCGCATACTCGACGAGTCGCCCTTCTTCGATGCTTTCCGGTGTCACGGGTGCAGGCGCCGGATTGATCAGTGGCTTGAGCGCTTCGTTGACACTCCCGACAACGACCATGCCGATCGACGTCACAGGTACGCTGATCGCCGTCGTGATCGCTGCGGTCTTGAGCAGGGTCCTGTTGGTCGGCGGCAGCGCAGTCTCTATGGCCTTGACCGCCGTCTTGGCATTCTCTTCAAGGGTTCGCGCAGAAAAAGGCTCGACATCCTGCCCATTGACACGGCCCGAACTGGGCTGGCCGAACAGTTGGTCGCGGATGTGCGCATCCCTGGAGGCTTGCCAGGCTTTTCGCTGTTTTTCGACATACGCGGCCATTTCGGGCGTTTGCCCGGCGCCTGAGGCGGCGTCTCCCGCCTGCCGGGTGCCACTGGCGTGCCCTGGGCCGTCGAACCCGTTCACTTTGGCGTCCACAAAGCCTTGATCGAACTTTTGGTGGCCTGTCTCCACGCCACTGCGTGTGGTGCCTGCGAGGTTGGGCGCGTCAACCCGTGTCGGGCTCGGCATACTCTCTCTGGAAGCGCCCCTCAGAATGCCGCCAATGACCTCACCTACTTTTGAACACTTTATCGTTCGATACGATTTTTTATGATTGATACGCCCTTTGAATACAATCGAAGTGCGGACAGGAAGTAACGCCGTTGTTATTGTTGTTGAACGTTTCATCGTCATTCACCTTAGTTGGGATACAAACCATTCACGGTCCCTGTCGAATGAATATTAAATAATGGAAACCCTGACTATCTGAACACATCCGTGTATCAGCGTTGCAATGCACTCACCGCGCCAAATTGTGCCAACTGAACACCGAACGGCGTTTTAGTGACAACGTTATAGGCATACCAGGCGCCTTTCTTGAAGACGGCCACGGCAGGTCGCCATACATTGTCCTCAGCTGCGTGAAAAAACCCTTTTACAACATCGCCCTCCTTATAGAGTTTAGTGACATCATAACTTCCGTAATGGCCTCTCAAACGTGACAACACATCATGACCTTTTTCAACCAGGTACTTCGTATCCTTATAACCGGCGCGTGCGCCTTTATTTAAGTTCTTCGCAATATCGACTGAGTCGGCATAGCCTACGGACGCACCCACACCCGCCACGACAGCGCTTTTAATTGTATTCAGAACACCTCTGCCCGCCTTGGCGGCTTTGCGCGCGGCATTCGCACCAGGAATGACAAAGCCGAGAATGTCGAACCCGAGATTGAATATCGCCCCGCCTACATCACCGTTGATAGCGTCTTGAACACCGTCGTAAAAAGGCACGAGGCTCAGAAAAAAACCCTTCAGTTCTTCGTCGTAAGCACGCCCTTTTTCAATCTCGGTGACGCCCGCCGCCTCCTTCTGCAGGCCACCATAATCCTTGGTGAAATAACCACCCGCCAGGTGCGCGAGTGCAGCCGATTTATCAGAAAAGTAGTCACCCTGGTTTTTCCCATCCGGTGCAGGCGGATCGCGCGTTTTATCCGTTAGCCCATATTGCTTGTAGGTATGCGGCAAACCCGGAATGTAACCTTCGTTCCCCCCTCCAAAATAGGAGCGATCATCCAGGTCGATCCGCCCGCCCGGAAAGCCGTCTTCCTTGACGATCTTGCCTTCGGCGGGAAAGTAACTGTAGGCGCTGACAGTGCCGTCAGGCTCCACCACTTTCATCAGCAAGCCGTGCCTGCCCTTGAGCGCTTCAAGCTCCTGCACCGTGGGCGTTGGAGGCAGGCATTCCCTGGGGGTGAACAACCCGGAGGTACAAGGCCCGCTCTTGGTATAGGCGCGGGACACCTCAAAAAAACTGACGTCCGATTGGCTGATACGCACCCTGTCCGCCATGGGCAGCAGTGACAGCTGATATTTGAACTGGATAGCCCAGGCACTTTCCTGGACCTTGCGATACTCCTGAAATTTCGCTTTAAACACTTTATTGATGTCAGGGGTCAATTCAGACAGACGCGACTTCAAACGCTCATAGGGAAAACGCTGCTCATCCCTGGATATCCAATAGTCCGGTTGAATGGGCCCCGTCATATAAATATCCAACAACGATATCGGCTTATGCTTCACGGAGGCCTGCTGCATCACCTCGAGCGTCGGGTCCACGTCCGGAAATACCCGTTTCAACTCTGCCAGCGCCAATTCCCGTCGTGTCGTCGGCGGCGTTTTCATGGCATTACTCGCCCAGCGAAGTTCTTTTTGCTGCTTGTTGAGTGCCTGTTGCGCCTGCTCGGCCTGCGCATCCGAATAAGTGTGCGTCGGGCTGGTGTCGATAACACGGTTGGCAATGCCCCAGGCAATGATCGAATCGCGTGCGGCGAACTTCAGTTGATCCTCATCCTCGGTGGACACCGGCGGCGTATTACCGAAAGCCATCACCTGGCTGAAGGTCATGTTTGCGGTCGCGCCAGGCACTTGCTGCTCTATGCGCGCCACCTCTATACAAAAATTCGCCCAGGTGTGGGAGCCGTAGAGCAAATTGGGCGGGATGTCTTTCACCACAAACTCAGGGGCTGCCGCCGATAATAAAACCCGTGCGGCGACAGCGGCGGCCTCGTTGCCGACCCGGCCGGCGAGGTGCGCCGTAAAGCGCTTGACGATCTCTGCCGAAGACGCGCCCGCGTTATCAACGCTATACAGGTTGTAGCCCGCCAGGTTGAACCGCGACTTGCCCAAGCCAGGATCGAGTTCCTGGACCAGGGCCACGCCAAGACTTTCAATCGCGCTCGTGGGGGTGTCGACAACCTTGAGCACCTCCCGAATCAACTTGCCCAGGCGCAGGGCCTCGGGTGTGCGCAGGAGCTGGTCGAGGGCGATTGACGGATAATCAGCCATGGCCTTTCTGAGGTTGGCTGGAAGATGACTGACCAGGCGACTCAAGAGGCTGTCCGTTCCAGGCACGTTCGCCGTACCTGGCGCGATCTGCGCCTTTACAAGCTTTCCCATCTTGCGCAGCGAAGTAGACGACAGCCCCTGCCCGATGTGCCTTACGCCACCTGAGTCCACGCCCGGCGCCCTGTGTGCCAGGTCAAAGGACAGTGCCGAGGCCAACGCATGAGCCTGGGCACTGTTCGCGGGCATTTTGTAGCCTTCCAGCTTGAGCATCCGGGCAAGGCTCAACGTTTTGCCCGGCTCTCGATCAAACAATGCAGAGCGAGGATCGATGGGCACGTTGCTCTGCTCCAGATCGACACGCCCCTCAACTTCATCGACCAAGGCGTTCAATGCGCTCATCAGCCTGTGCCGATTGGCCTCATCGCCCAGCGCCTGCCGATGCGCCGCCAGCGCCGCGTCGGAGTGGGTCGACAGGTGACGCTCATCCAGATTGAAGCCGGGATTATCCGTGAACTGTTTGCGGCGAACGCTGGCTTGGCCGCCGTCAAAAAGATCAGGCTCCTTGTAGAATTGCGCGACCAGCGACATCGACACGCCGCCCTGTCCGCTCCCTGGGTATCGCACCGCTTGACCGTGTTCGGGGGCAAATACCCTGCCCAGGGCCAGGAGCGTACGGGAGACATCAGACCAGCCTGAATCGTCTGACAAATAAAAGGTTTTTGGCCGACCGTTTACATAACCTTTTATTTCCCCGCGCGCAGGGATCAGCGTCAGAGCATGCATATCCAGCCCCTGCTTGTTAGCCCAGGCTGAAAATCCCTCGCTTTTAAAGGCACTGTCCAGTTGGGCATACCAGTGCGCTACCGTCGAGTGCGGCGGGACCTGCACATCGGGTGGCCGAACTGACGTTCTATAACTACCGTCGAGCAATAATGAGGCGAATGAACTGGCGACCTCGGCATCGGCCTCGGCGCGACTTGTTGAGGGCGTTTCACTTGTTTCAGTCGCAGGGCAGTCTTTATCAATCGCGGCGCCGCCCCTATGATTTGTATGGACTTCGCCTCGTTCAGCCAGTGAACTGAAGGACGCTGTTATTGGGTACGTATACGTCGTTGGAATACTCATCATCCACCCTGAATACAGTGCTCAAGCTTCTAAACAACCGAAGCTTCAATGTACTCAATGAGTGGGACAAACATGCAAAATACGCGACATTTAAAATCGACATAATATTGCTGAACCCAACAACTTACATACCCCCATTTACTTATTAACCAAGGCGCCTGTAAAACTTCAAAACCACTGTAGGCTAAACTACCGAACCTCGTGAAATTTCATACTTGCGCAACTTGCGGTACAACGTGTTACGGCTGACGCCCAAGTGCGTTGCCGCATGGCTCATATGCCAGTGCTGTTGCTCCAGCGCGGCCAGCAGGGTTGACCGCTCGGCCTCTTCAAAGGGGGACAGCGAAGAAACACTTGAGGGTGCGTCATGGGTAGGTGTGTGACGGATCATCGGCGGTAAATTTTCCGCAGCGACCTTCCCGTTTTCGCACAGCGCGACCAGCGTGCGCAATACCGTACGCAACTGTCGGACGTTGCCCGGCCAGGCAAACGCCAACAACGCGTCGCGCGCAGCCGGCTCCAGATAGACAGCCTGATCACCGGCCTCCTGTGCCAGCAGCAGGTCCAGCAGCTGTGATTTGTCAGTGCGCTGACGCAACGCCGGTAGCGCAACTTCCAGGCCATTGAGCCGATAGTACAAATCCTCGCGAAAGCCGCCGTCCTCTACCCTGGCCAGTAGATTGCGGTGGGTAGCGCTGATAATTCTGACATTTACGGCTCGGGGCTCACCACCGATCGGCACCACCAGGCGGTCTTCCAGCACCCTGAGCAGTCGCGTCTGCAAGGCCAGGGGCATGTCGCCGATCTCGTCAAGAAACAGCGTGCCGCCATCGGCCTGCTGCAGCTTGCCTTGCATGCCCTCCTTGCGCGCGCCGGTAAAACTGCCGCCGCGATAGCCGAACAATTCGCTCTCGATCAGGTTTTCCGGGATAGCGGCGCAGTTGAGGGCAACGAAGGGTTTGTCGGCACGCTGGCTGGCCAGATGGACCGCCTTGGCAAAGGCTTCCTTGCCCGAGCCGGTTTCCCCATTGACCAGTAACGGCACGTCACGCTCGAACACCCGCACAGACTGGCTGAAAGCCAGCCGCAGCGCCGGGTCATCCAGGCAGACGCCGGGCAAGCGCGAACGACCGGGAACAGTCGGCTTGGCGCTGGGCGTCGGGGCCGGGCGCCCCTGTCCGCGTAACGCCGCGAACAACTGGCGGCCATCGCGGGTACGCAACGGCCAGCCGGCCGTGGGGTTGGCGCTGGCGCGCCCCAGCAACTGATCCAGGGAACAGTCGAAAACCGCTTCCACCGGCTGGCCCAACAAGCCGCCACGCAACTGCCCCAACAGGTTCAGTGCGCTCTGGTTGAGAGCACAGATGCGCCCTTCGCCATCAAACGCCAACAGCCCTTCACTGAACAACCCGACCGACTCCGCCTGCAGATGAAAGCGCAACAACCAGTGCTGTTCGAAGTGGCGCAAAAAGTAGCAGCTTTCAATCATCTTGGCCGACAGGTTGACCAACGCCATGGTGTGGAACTGACTCTGGCGCGACACGGCTTCGCGGGCCGACGACACGTCCAATACCGCCAGCAACTCACCGTGGGGGTCGAACACCGGGCTCGCCGAACAGGTCAGCCCGGTATGGCGACCGCGAAAGTGCTCGTCACGGTGAATAGTCAGGGATTGGCGCTCGACCAGGCAGGTGCCGATGCCATTGGTGCCTTCGCAGGCTTCGCTCCAATCAGCGCCCAGCCACAGCCCGGCGCGCTCGAAAATCCTGCGTTCGGAGGGCGCGGTGACGCAGTTGAGGATCACCCCACGCGCATCGGTGAGCAGCACGGCGTGGCCCGCGCCCGAGAGCTGCTGGTGCAGGCTGTTCATTTCAGTGCCGGCAATGTGCAAGACCTGGCGCAGGCGTTCGCGGCTTTCCAGCAAGCGGTCATGCTCAAGCACGGTGGGGGCGACGGTCAGCGCAGGGTCGAGGTGGTAGTCCTCCAGGCAACGCAACCAGGAGCGGGCAATGGACGGGTCGCTGCCCGGCCCGTGAGGCGGCTCTTGCCCACGGGTGACGGTGAGCACCTGCTGGGCATGGCGACTGAAATGATCGTTGTGCATGTTCTTATTATTCTCCCTGCGTGAGAACGCCCAGCATCCCCCAGGCACCCGGCCATTGCAATCCCGCGCCGACCCACCGGTCACTGGCTGTACCGTTTATGGCACACACTGTCACCCGCCTGTATCGATCCGGCCACAGTCATGCCGTGTAAACAAAACCAAACCCTTGATTTAGCTGGCCCGCACCCAGTGGCCCGACCTTTGCTCTACGCTTTATAAAGCGCTTGCCGCGCTGTACTCCGATAAACATAAAAGCAGGAGATGCCCACCATGCGTTATGCACACCCCGGTACTGAAGGCGCCATCGTTTCGTTCAAGGCCAAGTACGGCAACTACATCGGTGGCGAATTTGTTGCGCCGGTCGATGGCAATTACTTCACCAACACTTCGCCGGTCAACGGCAAGCCCATCGCCGAGTTCCCGCGCTCCACCGCCAAGGACATCGACAAGGCGCTGGACGCCGCCCACGCTGCCGCTGACGCCTGGGGCAAAACCAGCGCCCAGGACCGCTCGCTGGTACTGCTGAAAATCGCCGACCGCATCGAACAGAACCTCGAACTGCTGGCCATCACCGAAACCTGGGATAACGGCAAGGCGGTGCGCGAAACCCTCAACGCCGACATCCCGCTGGCCGCCGACCACTTCCGCTACTTCGCCGGTTGCATTCGCGCCCAGGAAGGCAGCAGCGCCGAAATCAACGAACTCACCGCTGCCTATCACTTCCACGAGCCGCTGGGCGTGGTCGGCCAGATCATCCCGTGGAACTTCCCCTTGCTGATGGCCGCCTGGAAACTTGCCCCGGCCCTGGCCGCCGGCAACTGCGTGGTGCTCAAGCCGGCCGAGCAAACGCCGCTGGGCATCAACGTGCTGATGGAACTGATCGGCGACCTGCTGCCGCCCGGTGTACTCAACGTCGTGCACGGCTTCGGCAAAGAAGCTGGCGAAGCCCTGGCCACCAGCAAGCGCATCGCCAAGATCGCGTTCACCGGCTCAACGCCAGTGGGTTCGCACATCATGCATGCGGCGGCCGAGAACATCATTCCGTCCACGGTTGAGCTGGGCGGCAAGTCGCCGAACATTTTCTTCGCCGACATCATGAAAGCCGAGCCGCAATTCATCGAAAAAGCCGCCGAAGGCCTGGTGCTGGCGTTCTTCAACCAGGGCGAAGTGTGCACCTGCCCGTCCCGCGCGCTGGTGGATGAGTCGATCTACGACGACTTCATGAAAGTGGTCATGAAGAAAGTCGAGTCGATCAAACGGGGCGACCCGCTGGACACCGACACCATGGTCGGCGCCCAGGCGTCCGAGCAGCAGTTCGACAAGATCCTGTCCTACCTGGAAATCGCCAAGGGCGAAGGCGCGCAACTGCTCACCGGCGGCAAGGTGGAGAAGCTCAGCGGTGACCTGGCCACCGGCTATTACATCCAGCCGACCCTGCTCAAGGGCACCAATGAAATGCGCGTGTTCCAGGAAGAAATCTTCGGCCCGGTGGTGAGCATCACCACCTTCAAGGACGAAGCCGAAGCCCTGGCGATTGCCAACGACACCGAGTTCGGCCTGGGCGCCGGCCTGTGGACCCGCGATATCAACCGCGCCTACCGCATGGGCCGCGCGATCAAGGCCGGCCGCGTGTGGACCAACTGCTACCACCTGTACCCGGCCCATGCCGCGTTTGGCGGTTACAAGAAGTCCGGTGTAGGGCGCGAGACGCACAAGATGATGTTGGATCACTACCAGCAGACCAAAAACTTGCTGGTGAGCTACGACATTAATCCGCTGGGTTTCTTCTAACCCACAACACCCTCCCACCTTTGCAATGCAATCAAAGGTGGGAGGGGGCTTGCCCCCTCCCACACTTTGGATCTGCATAAGTATTTGCGATGCGCATTCGGCACACAGAGGCCGAGTTAAAACAATAAGAATGAAAGGTACTTCCCATGCCCAGCGAACCCACAAATTCTTCCGTCGACTTCGAAAAAGTCGACTCCCAATACTTCCAACAACGCGAACTTAAAAAAGGCGCCGCCGGCTGGGTGTTATTGGTTGGCCTCGGCGTCGCCTATGTCATCTCCGGCGACTACGCCGGCTGGAACTTCGGCCTGGCCCAGGGCGGTTGGGGCGGGATGTTCCTCGCCACACTGCTGATGGCCACCATGTACCTGTGCATGTGCTTTTCCCTGGCCGAACTGTCCTCAATGATCCCCACCGCCGGCGGTGGCTACGGCTTTGCCCGCAGCGCATTCGGCCCCTGGGGCGGATTCCTGACGGGCACGGCGATCCTGATCGAATACGCCATCGCCCCCGCCGCCATCGCGGTATTTATCGGTGCGTATTGCGAGTCGCTGTTCGGTATTGGCGGCTGGATGATCTATTTGGCGTTCTACATCATCTTTATCGGCATCCACATCTTCGGCGTGGGTGAAGCGTTGAAGTTGATGTTCGTAATTACCGCCATCGCGGCCATCGCGCTGGGTGTGTTCCTGGTATCGATGGTGCCGCACTTCAACGTCGCCAATCTGCTGGATATCCCGCTGAGCGACGCCAAGGGCGCCAGCAGCTTCCTGCCGTTCGGCTACGTTGGCGTGTGGGCGGCGATCCCCTATGCGATCTGGTTTTTCCTCGCGGTAGAGGGCGTGCCACTGGCTGCGGAAGAAACCAAGAACCCCAAGCGCGACCTGCCACGCGGGCTGATCGGCGCGATTGTAGTGCTGACCAGTTTTGCCCTGTTGATTCTGGTGATCGCGCCGGGCGGTGCGGGCACTTACGCGCTGATCAAATCCGGCAACCCGCTGGTGGAAGCCCTGGCATTGGCCTACGGCGGTTCGACCTGGATGGGCAGCTTCGTCAATCTGGTGGGCCTGGCCGGCTTGATCGCCAGCTTTTTCTCGATCATCTATGCCTATTCGCGGCAGATATTCGCCCTGTCCCGTGCTGGCTACCTGCCGCGCAAACTGTCCGAGACCAACAAGAGCAAGGCACCGGTACTGGCGTTGGTGATTCCCGGGATTATCGGCTTTGGCCTGTCGCTGACCGGCCAGGGCGATCTGCTGATTCTGGTGGCGGTGTTCGGCGCGACCATTTCCTACGTGTTGATGATGGCCGCCCACATCACCCTGCGCATCCGTCGCCCCAAAATGGATCGCCCGTACCGCACGCCGGGCGGCGTCTTCACCTCGGGCGTGGCGCTGGTACTGGCCTGCGTGGCCGTGGTGGCGGGCTTTCTGGTGGATCCACGGGTGGTGATTGGCGCTGCGATCATCTATGGAGTATTAATTGCTTACTTTGCTTTCTACAGCCGGCATCACTTGGTAGCGGGCACGCCGGAAGAAGAGTTTGCGGCGATCCAGGCCGCAGAGGCCGCCTTGCACTGATTGCCGAAAACCTCGACGTGGGCGGCGTTTCCAGGTCCGCCCGCGTCATTCAGGAGACACTGTATGGCAAGCTTTTCCCACGCGGTGGGTGCACACACCTACCGCTTCGACAGCCTCAAGGATGTGATGGCCAAGGCCAGCCCGGCGCGTTCCGGGGATTTCCTCGCCGGTGTTGCCGCACAGAATGACGGCGAACGGGTGGCCGCGCAGATGGCGCTGGCGAATATCCCGCTCAAGCACTTTCTGGAGGAGGCGCTGATTCCTTACGAGAGCGATGAAGTCACCCGACTGATCATCGATACCCACGATAAACAGGCGTTTGCGCCGGTCAGCCACCTCACCGTCGGCGGCCTGCGCGACTGGCTGCTCAGCGACGCAGCCGACGAACAGTCCCTGCGTTTATTGGCACCGGGGCTGACACCGGAAATGGCCGCCGCCGTGTCCAAGATCATGCGCGTGCAGGACCTGGTACTGGTGGCGCAGAAGATCCGCGTGGTCACCCGGTTTCGCGGCACCCTGGGCCTGCGCGGTCGTCTGTCAACGCGCCTGCAGCCCAACCACCCCACCGACGAACCGGCGGGCATCGCCGCCAGCATTCTCGACGGCCTGCTCTACGGCAACGGCGACGCCATGATCGGCATCAACCCGGCCACCGACAGCATCGCCTCAATCTGCGCCATGCTGGAGATGCTCGACGCCATCATCCAGCGCTACGACATCCCCACCCAGGCCTGCGTGCTGACCCACGTCACCACCTCCATCGAGGCGATCAACCGTGGCGTGCCGCTGGACCTGGTGTTCCAGTCGATCGCCGGCACCGAGGCGGCCAATGCCAGCTTCGGCATCAGCCTGAGTCTGCTGCAGGAAGGTTACGACGCCGGCCTGAGCCTCAATCGCGGCACCCTGGGCCAGAACCTGATGTATTTCGAAACCGGCCAGGGCAGCGCCTTGTCGGCCAACGCGCACTTTGGCGTCGACCAGCAAACCTGTGAAACCCGCGCCTACGCGGTGGCCCGGCACTTCAAACCGTTTCTGGTCAACACCGTGGTCGGCTTTATCGGCCCCGAGTACCTGTACAACGGCAAACAGATCATCCGCGCCGGTCTCGAAGACCACTTCTGCGGCAAGTTGCTCGGCGTGCCGATGGGTTGCGACATCTGCTACACCAACCACGCCGAAGCCGACCAGGACGACATGGACACCCTGCTGACCCTGCTCGGCGTGGCCGGGATCAATTTCATCATGGGCATCCCCGGCTCTGACGACATCATGCTCAATTACCAGACCACCTCATTCCACGACGCGCTGTACGCGCGCCAGACATTGGGATTGAAACCGGCGCCGGAGTTCGAACAATGGCTGGCGAACATGGGCATCTTTACGCAAGAAGGTGGCAAAGTGCGCTTTGGTAACAGCCTGCCACCGGCGTTTCGCCACGCTCTGGCGCAATTGGGATGAAGGAGCCGACCGTGCAACCAGAATTGCCTGACAACCCATGGCTGCAACTGCGCCGCCTGACCCCGGCGCGCATTGCCCTGGGCCGCACCGGCACCAGCATTCCTACGGGCGCGCAACTGGACTTCCAGTTCGCCCACGCCCAGGCGCGGGACGCGGTGCACCTGCCCTTCGATCATGAAGGGCTGAGCCGCCAATGTGCCGAACGCGGCCGCGACAGCCTGTTGCTGCACAGCGCCGCCACCGACCGGCATACCTACCTGCAACGCCCCGATCTTGGACGCCGCTTGAGTGATGAATCGGCCCAGACCCTGCGCGACTATGCGGCAGCCCATCCGAATGGGATGGACCTGGCGATCGTAGTAGCCGATGGCCTGTCGGCGCTGGCCGTGCATAAACACACCGCGCCCTTTCTGACACGCCTGGAAGAACAGACCCACGCTGAAGGCTGGTCCTTGTCACCGGTCATCCTGGTAGAACAGGGCCGCGTGGCAGTGGCCGACGAAATCGGGCAACTACTCGGCGCCAAAATGGTGGTGATCCTGATCGGCGAACGGCCGGGGCTCAGTTCGCCGGACAGCCTGGGGCTGTATTTCACCTACAACCCCAAGGTCGGCCTCACTGACGCCTACCGCAACTGTATCTCCAATGTGCGCCTGGAAGGCCTGAGCTACGGCATGGCGGCCCATCGCCTGCTGTACCTGATGCGCGAGGCCTGCCGCCGGCAGTTGTCCGGGGTCAATCTCAAGGACGAGGCGCAGTTGCAGACGATTGAATCAGATGACCCGGACTTGATGAAGGGCAATTTCCTGCTCAGCCCACCCGTAGACTGATCGCCGCACGATTGCGCTTTTTCGTGGCTTTCGGCAGCATCAAGCGACGACCGCGCGCGTGGTCATACCCATTTGGAAGTTGAGGCCTGGCATGCGGATTACTCAAGCGACCCTGGAACACCTGGACCTGCTCACCCCGCTGTTCGTCAAATACCGCGAATTCTATGGGGCCCTGCCGTTCCCGGACTCGTCGCGGGCCTTCCTGGAAAAGCGCCTGCGCCGCAAGGAATCGGTGATCTACCTGGCACTGGCCGATGATGATGACAAGCGGTTGCTGGGGTTCTGCCAGCTCTATCCAAGCTTCTCTTCGCTGTCGCTCAAACGGGTGTGGATCCTCAACGACATCTATGTGGCAGAGGACGCGCGCCGGCAACTGGTCGCCGATAACCTGATGCGCACAGCGAAGAAAATGGCCAAGGAAACCCACGCGGTGCGGCTGCGGGTATCCACCAGCAGCGATAATGACGTGGCGCAGAAGACCTACGAGTCCATCGGTTTTCGCGAAGACACCGAATTCAAGAACTACGTGCTGCCGATCAGCGAGGACTGAGCTCGGCAATCAGCTGTGGGAGGGGGCTTGCCCCCGATAGCGGTGTGCCAGCCAATAGGCATGTCACTGCCCCACCGCCATCGGGAGCAAGCCCCCTCCCACATTTTTTCAAACCGAGCCCCACCGCTTCACACTTTCACGACACTCCCCGCTACAAAAGCCACACGCTTTTCACTATTCAATCCGTATAATGCGCACCTCTCAGGGTCGTAAGAATCTCGACATACACGTGTAGCCTTATTTCCCGTCGTTCCCGCACTGGCCTGCTGAGCCGGGCCATTCACACAGGTGCCATCCATGGATTTCAACCCGCTTGACCTTATCCTGCATCTCGATGTTTACCTCGACATGCTGGTAACCAATTACGGTCCGTGGATCTACGCCATTCTGTTCCTGGTGATTTTCTGCGAGACCGGCCTGGTGGTCATGCCGTTTTTGCCGGGCGATTCGTTGCTGTTCATCGCCGGTGCCGTTGCCGCAGGCGGCGGCATGGACCCGGTGTTGCTGGGCGGCCTGCTGATGCTGGCGGCCATCCTCGGCGACAGCACCAACTACGTGATCGGGCGAACGGTGGGCGAACGCTTGTTCAGCAACCCGAACTCGAAAATCTTCCGTCGCGACTACCTGCAAAAAACCCACGACTTCTACGACAAGCACGGTGGCAAAACCGTGACCCTGGCGCGCTTCCTGCCGATCCTGCGCACCTTCGCGCCGTTCGTCGCCGGCATCGCGAAAATGCCCTACCCGCGCTTCTTCGGGTTCAGCGTGCTCGGCACCATTCTCTGGGTCGGTGGCCTGGTGACCCTGGGCTACTTCTTCGGCAACGTGCCGTTCATCAAGAAGAACCTGTCGTTGCTCGTCGTGTTCATCATCCTGCTGTCCCTGGTGCCGATGATCATCGGCGTGGTGCGCAGCCGCTTTGGCCGCACCTCCTCCGAAGCCAAACCGCACTGATTGCCCGTGTGGTCCCTCAGCGCCAGGCGTCGCCGGCGCCTGCTGGCCAAGCACCCGATTGCCGATGACACCTGGCAGCGGGTGCGCCACCACCTGACCTTCCTCGACGGCCTCACGGCCGAGCAAGACCAATGGCTGCGCGAAGCCTGTGTGCTGTTCCTCGCCGAAAAACACCTCACCGCCCTGCCCGGCGTCGAACTGCACCAGGAACAACGCCTGCTGCTCGCCGCCCAGGCGCAACTGCCGCTGATGAACCTGGGCGACCTCGACTGGTATCAGGGCTTCCATGAAATCGTGCTGTACCCCGACGACTTCCTCAGCCCGCAGCGCCATCGCGATGCCAGCGGCGTGGAACACGAGTGGGACGGCGAACACAGCGGCGAAGCCTGGCAGCAGGGCCCGGTGATACTGGCCTGGCCCGGGGTACTGGCCAGCGGCCAATGGGAAGGCTACAACCTGGTCATCCACGAGCTGGCGCACAAACTGGACATGCTCAACGGCGACGCCAACGGCCTGCCACCGCTGCACAACGACATGCGCGTGCAGGACTGGGCCAGCGTAATGCAGAGCGCCTTCGACGACCTCAATCGCCAACTGGACGCCAACCCCGACGCTGAAACCGAGATCGACCCCTACGCCGCCGAAAACCCGGCGGAATTCTTTGCCGTCACCAGCGAATATTTCTTCAGTGCCCCGGACTTGCTGGTCAATAGTTATCCACAGGTGTACGCCCAACTCAGCCGCTTTTACCGCCAGGATCCCCTGGCCCGCCTGACCCAACTGCAAGCCCGCGACCCGCGCTACCAGCCGCAGGGCGAATGACCGTACGACGCTTGGCGCATGGCATCGGCGTCAGAATATGCCTATAATCGCCGCCACTTTTAGGCCAATCCGGCCATGTCACATGGCCAACTAACGGGGGCAACGCCCAATGAGCTACAGCAAGATTCCGGCTGGCAAAGACCTGCCGAACGACATCTACGTCGCCATCGAAATTCCGGCCAACCACGCGCCGATCAAATACGAAATCGACAAAGACAGCGACTGCCTGTTCGTTGACCGTTTCATGGCCACCCCAATGTTCTACCCGGCCAACTACGGTTTTATCCCCAACACCCTGGCCGACGACGGCGACCCCCTCGACGTGCTGGTCGTGACCCCTTACCCGGTCACCCCAGGCTCGGTCATCCGCGCTCGCCCGGTTGGCATCCTGAACATGACCGACGACGGCGGCGGCGATGCCAAAGTCATCGCAGTGCCACACGACAAGCTGTCCCAGCTGTACGTCGACGTGAAGGAATACACCGACCTGCCGCCCCTGCTGCTGGAACAAATCAAGCACTTCTTCGAGAACTACAAAGACCTCGAAAAAGGCAAATGGGTGAAGATCGACGGTTGGGGCGACGCAGAAGCCGCCCGCGCCGAGATCATGAAGTCGGTGGCCGCCTACAAAGGCTGATACCCGCGCCTCATTGCCACGGCAATCAAAAAGCCCCGATTATTCGGGGCTTTTTTGTGGCAAAAATAAACATCAAGTTCAGCGCTTAAGTTTAGACGTTCAACTAACCAGCAACCCTGAAGAATAAAGCTACAACTAAGCAAAAACCTACACGCGCAAATCAACGCATGGTTTATTTGAATGGTTTTCCCGGCCAGTAAACTCTGTGTTCATGAATACATCAGGTGATCGTTTAAAAGCGCTACTACGGGAAGTTCATCTTTCCGCCTCCGACTTCGCCAAGAACCGCGGCGTCACGCCTCAGCACGTGAACAACTGGTTCAAACGCGGCGTCCCCATGGGCCGACTCAACGAGATCGCAGAACTGCTGTGCGTCTCCAGTCGCTGGCTAAGCGACGGCCGCGGCCCCAAACACCCGCCCGCCAACTACCTGTTGGAAGCCCCCACCGCAAGGATTGCACCCGCCCGCGAAGACATCGGCAAATACCTCACAGGCCCCGCCTGCCGCCCGGAAAACAACGACGTGGAGATCCCCCTCCACCCCACATTCACCTCAACCGAACGCATCCGCGTCACCCAACACACCCTCCAGACCCTCAACGTAAAACCCGACCGCGCCGTGGGCGCCTACATGGTCGACAACAGCATGATCGACATCATCCAGCAAGGCGCCACCCTCGCCATCGACCGAGGCCGCACCCAAATCATCGATGGTGAAATCTACGCCGTCGAACACGACGGCATGCTACGCATCAAATACCTCTACAACCGACCAGGCGGAGGCCTGCGCATGCGCAGCCACAACGCCGGCGAACACCCGGACGAATACCTCACCTACGACGAACGCTTCGAGCAGAACTTCCAAATCGTCGGCTGGGTATTCTGGTGGTCCACCCTCAACAACCGCCGCCCACCCGTCCCGCTGGATGACCACCTGCTGGGCTGGGAAGGCGCTGAACCGGAACCGGAGGTGGGCAACTGAGGTGAATGTGGGTATCATGCGCCGCACATTTGGCAGGGGATGGTTTTAAGCTATTGCCCTGCCAGGCGACGCGGAGGAGTTCCCGCAGATGCCCCTACTATTCAGCCCGACGCAATGTGGGCTGAGCGATTTGAAGGCTGGTGAGGCTTGTCAAAAACAAGCTGAGGCAGTCACAGAGAAGCCGGCCATAAGCCGGCTTTTTAATTTCTGAAGGCTCAACGCGAAAATTACCTAGCTTGTCCTAAGCACAAATGGAGCGCCTCCAGCTGCAATACGTAGCTGAAAAAATCACAATAGCACGTCCGGTCCAAGATTGACTCCGTAGATCAACGACCTCCAAACAGTGACGTCTGTACCATGACTTTCAGGTTGCCTAGTTGCTTGTGAGCGGCCAGTTTTCTCTATTAATTTTTTACTACTGGCGCGACGCATAACACCACCGAGAGCACGCGCATCATTTGGCTTGTGGAGTCCAGCCTCCCAAATATCATCCGGTGTGAATTCAGGTTTCGCTTTCGCAACCTGACAAACAACCACGAACGCAGCGTCAGCCCAGATCTTATCTACCATATAAATCTCCGCATATAAAAAATAAACATTTTTGCGTGCGATTAAATTATCTCACCGGGAATTTTTCATTAAACTATTTTATTAAGCAAGTTAGCTCGCCGGGCTCAGCGATTCGCGCAGAATCGTAAGTCGAACAAGAAGCTCTGGCTCACTCCTAAACCAAATATCTGAATCCCTCGCTATCTCACTTACTCGTTTCTTAAATGGATATGAGCTGCGATCTTCAAAAGCGGTTATCATGCGAACATGCTTTCGGGGTATTCCAGCGTCAGCCGCAATTCTCAGCAAGGCCTCTTTTCGCAGTTCAGTTATCGGCCCATCACTGTGAACAACTTCAATGAAAACAAGACGAAGACCATCTTCATAGCCTGTATCAGCTGCAACAATATCCGGCAGCTCAGCAGAAGTTGATATATGCAAACCAATATCCTCAGCCTCACCTGACAACTCACGAAAGGTCTTTATATCAGAAGTACTCACATGTACGACAACCGGAGTAACCATTATTTGCTTAAGCAACGTCTCGCAAACATCTTTAGTAATTATAGATGCTTCGCCTGGAGACAAACGTAAAGAGGTTCCTGTAGTCGGCAAAGTCACCATGACCTGCCCCTCTTTCACTCCAGTCCTTCTAAGCAGACGCATTCGCTGAAGAACCATCGGGTCGAGATTTCGTTCCTGCCAAAGAGATATAAGTTCTCCTAGAGCTTCTCCCTCATTTACCGGATCAAAAAGCTTGGAAAAACCTTCTGCTAAACAATAAATCGGAGCAGGCGATGTCGGTGCTACGCCCTCCCGTTTCAGAATCAACCCTATAGGCACAGCTCTATTTCTGATTAAATCATCCCGAAGTGGTTCGCGCGTATTATCAGCGTACCACTGTTCAACAGCCTTATAGCCCGGCGTATGACAGGAGGCAATCCACGTAAAACGATCCCCGTCGGTACTTCTCTCTGCTTGAGAGAACCCAAATCTAATTACCGTGGATGGGCGAAAGTATCTATTTAAACCTTCGACAAAAGCTCCATACAGCGCGACGAATACCATGCGAGCGGCCATATCGCCTACCAAAATTGACCGGTCAGGGAACGACTCAGGAAAAATCATCGAGAGTCGTTCTCGAACAAAAGGGAGAGTTACGAAAGGTGGCAACGTGATCATCTAGGCATGCCTCACATGGGTATGAGACAAATCCTACACCGCGCAGCGAAGTAGCTGCAACTAAATATTTCACACTTCAGATCTGGAGGTACCCTATCTATACCGCAGATAACGCCATTTTTAGACACAAAACCTGCTCAACCGCACGATCGGCCTCTGTGAGGGTAGGCCTATCGGACAACAGATCTCCAATCGCCCTAAGTGAATCCAGTGAAGGGAAGCGCAGTTTTCGAAGCTCTGTTGCGTTCACTTGGGTACTGCCCGCAACTGCACGAAAATAGGCATCCACATAAGAGCTGTTCAAGAACGCTGAAAGCCCAACAGTTTCGGCACGAGTAAGGTCTCCAGTGGGCCGGTGGATGTAGTTCAGATGATTTTCTAAGCCTATGAATTCTCCAGGCAAGCTACCAGCGAGATACGGAGCCGCTGTCACACGCCTAGCATCCTCTTTAGGACTGAAGCGGCGCATCACCACGTAATTCGTATTTCGAAGGAGCATCCAAGCACTACCGGCAGTAGAAAGGATGTGCTCACGCTTTTTTTGTATAGGCCAACTTATGCCCGCATGCTTAACGTGCTGCATCCACAACAATGGAACTGAACCTCTACTAGAACTCTCCAAAATATACTCTTTCGAACGAAAGGGAACTACTGGCCCTGTCGAAACTTTGAGGCCCAAAGAGGCGAGAGTATCATGCACATGGCCAGAGTCATCTGACTCTCGGTTTGCTCCGGCGGCTATCGGAATCGCAATTGCCATCTCTTCATCTGTGCCTATCACACTGGCCGTCGGAATTGCGAAAAGCTCAGCATTAGGTAGATCTAAGACACCTTGACTAGTACTAAAAGTAATTTCTGCCATATGTAACGGCTGGGCTGTCGCCCATGCAATAACGGCTTCCTGTAAAATAGCATCTTCATAGAAATGAGCTTGACGGCTTTCAAAAAGATGCACTGCATCAATCTGCAAATAATGCAACAAATGCCGTCTTACCGCGGCAAAATATGAACCGTTCAACCAAGATCTAGGAGTAATAAAACACCAACGTCCTGCTGGCCTTACCAAACCCGCGCAGGCGGCCTGGAACAACCCATATATATTAGGCTGCCCATAAACCGCATAAGCATGAGCCTTAGCTCTAAGGTCTGCCTTATTCAATTTAAAATAAGGGGGATTCGCGATACATATATCAAACTCCGGCCTTGCGGATTGGGATAGCTCAGACAACAGAAAATCGCCTATCACAATGTGGCACGTTAACTTAACATTTAAGCTTTTTGCTGATCGCCTCAGCCGGTCAGCCAAGCGTCGTAGATAAGGCTTAAGACGACCATCTATCTCATATAGGGTTAGCTCGATACGGGACGGCCGCTCATCACGATGAAGAAGCTCTTGCACAACTGCCGCAGCCAGTACCCCAGCACCGGACGCAGGTTCCAAAATACTTATGACATCAGCAACGATCCCCGTAGTTGCTCGCTGCGCCATGAACCTGGCGATAGGGGGAGGGGTCATAAACTGGCCCAAACTCTTTTGCTCGTCCCTATCGAGAGACGACACGAAAGATTTTCCGTTTAGGTGTGCGAACTCGGTGATTGGCATCGTTTTCTACGCATGTGGATATTGATTTATTGCAGGGCACGGCATCCGAGCCAACGGCAGATTTTGCCTGTTTTGGCCTACGGCTGGGAGAGTTTTCGCATTTTTGAGACCAAATGACACATGTGGAACCTACCAAGCATCAAACCTACGATAATTTGACGCATGTCCGCAAAAAAAATGTCACTTGGTCGATTGTCCGGCCAACAGCGGGCAGGCCATGCCTACCCGCCTTTAAATCGCTATTTAGCTTGTAGGCAGTCCACAGCCCGATCCGCCACCATCTTCGCCATCTCCACCAAATGCATCACCGCCCTCTGTGGTGCGGCCAGTGACTCGCCGATCACTTGCGACGTAGCCAGCGCACAATGCAGCAGCTCAGCCACCTGCATCCACGCATCCTCGAAGCTCAGTTCTTCATTGACCGTGAATGGGTTGGTCGAGTGTGACGACAGCGTATCTGAACGAACGTTATCCATAGCAAAACTCCTAGCAGTAAGTGAATACCACCGTCCTTTCGCGACTAAACGAGTAGAGGTGGCGGCTGTACGCAGGTTAGTCGACCGGCCGCTAGGCACCGGCGCACCCGAGGGTGCCCTGCGCACAGCCACCATAAAGTGCAGGTGAGAAGACACCTGTCTTTGAGATGGCGCGTGCGCCTAGCGAAGTCCGGGCGACTAAACCCGGTCACTGAATGTGCAGTGACAATCCGCAGCCTAGCCACCCACTCCCGCTGGCGCAATGCGGTTGGGATTCTCTCGGAAACGTCCTGCAAATGAAAGGGACAGGACCTGCTGGCCATTCAAAGTCAAATCCCCCATCGCTCTTCACATTGATTTCGTGCAACAAGATGCAGCACTAACCATCGTCCCGTTTAAGTTGACAGTAAGACTCATCACAGCCGATTTATCCCCCATCACCCACCCATTAATCTGTGCCCATGTTGAACACAACGCCCAACCAACCCAAACAAAAAAGGATTCAACCATGAGCACTCCAACCTACAACCGCCTCAATAAAGACGACGCCATCGTGCTGCTGGTCGACCACCAGACTGGCCTGATCTCCCTGGTGCAGGACTTCTCCCCCAACGAGTTCAAGAACAACGTGCTGGCCCTCGCCGACCTGGCCAAGTTCTTCAATCTGCCGACCATCCTCACCACCAGCTTCGAGCAAGGCCCCAATGGCCCGCTGGTGCCGGAGTTGAAGGAGATGTTCCCGGACGCGCCGTATATCGCTCGCCCAGGCCAGATCAATGCGTGGGACAACGAAGACTTCGTCAAGGCGATCAAGGCCACCGGGCGCAAGCAGATCATCATTGCCGGCGTAGTGACGGATGTGTGCGTGGCGTTCCCGACCTTGTCGGCGCTGGCGGAAGGATTCGAGGTGTTTGTGGTGACGGATGCGTCGGGCACGTTCAATACCACGGTGCAGCAGGCGGCGTGGAGCCGGATGACCCAGGCCGGTGCGCAGTTGATGAACTGGTTCTCGGTGGCGTGCGAGCTGCACCGCGACTGGCGTAACGATATCGAAGGCTTGGGGAATCTGTTGTCCCAGCGTATTCCCAACTATCGCAATTTGATGAATGGGTATGCGGCGCTGACGGCGCAGCAGAAATAAGTAAACCCAGCGTTAAGAAAAGCCTGCTATGAAAGCGGGCTTTTTCACGTCATGCCTACCCTGCCAACAATTGCTCAATCACCGCTTCCAGCTTCGCCACGGCTTCCGCCCGTTTTGCAGCAGGTATCTGCCTGACGTTATGCAATTTCCATTGCACGGCAGGCAAACGATCTATTTCCGGCAGATTCAACGTCGTCCAGTCAGGCTCTCCCTGTTTGATCGAGATCAGGAAGGCGGCATCCTGCTCACTGAATTGTTGGCGGATCGCAGCTAACAACGCCTCTCTGGTCGCTTCCAACTGGTCAAGTGTGACGGGCTCTCGCGTCATGCCGGCGAATTCAGCCTGAAACGCGCCCGCTAATGGCTTCCAGCGGGGCGCAAACAATTCAGCCATGGGCCGGCTGTGGCTGATCAGATACACCAGAAAGCCCTCGAAGATTTCACGTGTCAGCCCTTGCTCCCGAAGCATCCACATCACGTCAAAAAGGTCTCTGGGATGTTGCCGATCCAGTGCAGCGCAGATCTTGCCGCCGTACAGGTCGGGCAGGGACACCACGGCCATCGAAGCGAACCCGAATTCTTCCTCAACCAGCGGCACTACGTCACGCGACAACGGTGGATGGACGGTGCCGCGCAGCACCGGCGATACTTCAATCTTGATTTGGGCATGAGCGCTCCTTACGAGAATCCGAAGCTCATCGTCTCGATTTCCTTGAACGGTCGCGACAGCTCCGGGAAGGTCCCGCCCTATCGCATCGGCAATCCGCTTCAGGGCTTGGCGAACGTCGACCAGTGCCCGTTGACGATCAGCGCTGGGCAGATACGCCAGGTCTATATCCACCGACAACCGAGGCAGGTCACGTACGAACAGGTTAATCGCCGTGCCTCCCTTCAGCGCGAAACATCGTTCTGCCGCTACGTAGGGAATGACCTGCACCAGCAGACGAACCTGAGCGGCATAACGTGGATCAAGTGGCATGGGCAAAACGCTCCGGAACGGTAATAAGGAACTCTTTATCGAGTCGCCCGCCCCGGATGATTTGCCGCTTGCCCTTGCCTAGCTCAATGCTGGAACGATCTATTCGCGCATACCAGGCATGAGCCGCATTACGTGCCAGCACAAAGAACACACGTTTGACGCGGATGGAGTTGCACGCCTCAAGCAGCTTCTGCAGGCGCCTGGGACTCAACGTGGCAAGACCGTTCATCACATCGGCCACACCGCTGAACAGCATCTCGTCGGCGCTTTGGTGAATAAGCTCGAGCACCGCACGTTCCGGGGTAGAGATTTTTAGCGCGAATTGGCGGTAAGGTATTTGGAAAACTTGTAACGCCATATCTTCCAGCCCTGTGAAGAGCGCGCCCGGATGGAAGTTCATCTGCGCTTCCCATTCATGCTTGCGAAACCAACCGGGAAGAACGGCGCCGGTGGTCCCAAATAGATCAACGGTTTCTTTTCCAAACGTCAGGTAATGGCTGTAACCGGCCAGGCTCAACGCCGTCGCGCCGCCCGGCCAGGTCTGCATCGTTGCACCCTGTTGCAATGCGAAAACACCGCCGTGCCAGTCGATACTGTCGCCGCTGCGTTTCCAGGCGCCGTGGCCCACACGCTCAACCCAGCCTGTTTGCTGATATTTCTGAATGAGGTTGGGGCCGACTCCCTGCTCGTGAAGCCACGCCTGAGTGACGATTGCGCCCGACGGCCAATCTGCGAGAAGGCGGTTTATTTTCATGGAATATATCGCCCTATAAGGGTGTTTATATGATTAATATTAAACCACGATGGCGCAGCACGGGGATGATTATCCTCCTCACAACGCCCAACCAACCCAAACAAAAAAGGATTCAACCATGAGCACTCCAACCTACAACCGCCTCAACAAAGACGACGCCTGCTCTGACGGCAGGCTTTTCCGCTGCTTGCCCAGGCCTACCCGGCCAACTCCCGTTCGATCTGTTCGATACTCGGCAAACTCGTTTGCAATTCTGCCGGCAAAGACTCCACTAATTGATATTCCGCCACGCCGATAGGTCGGTTGTTATCGCGCAGTGCATATTCAGCCACCACTTCATTTTTACCTTTGCACAACAAAAGGCCAATCGTCGGGCCATCCTGCGGGTGTTTTATCTCGGCATCCACCGCCGCAAGGTAGAAGCTCAGTTTGCCCAGATGCTCGGGTTTGAACTTGCCAGCCTTGAGTTCGATCACCACGTAGCAACGCAGCTTCAAGTGATAGAACAGCAGGTCGACGAAGAATTCATCACCGCCCACCTTCAGCAGCACTTGCCGGCCAACGAAGGCAAAGCCTGCGCCCAATTCCAATAGGAAGTCGGTGACATGCTTGATCAGGGCGCTTTCGATATCACGCTCCTGCGCGTTCACGCCCAGGCTGAGGAAATCAAAACGATAAGGGTCCTTGAGGGTTTCGCGCGCCAGATCGGATTGTGCCTTGGGTAGATGGCTTTCAAAGTTGCTGACGGCCTTGCCACTGCGTTCCAGCAAGCGGTTTTCAATGTGCATCACCAGCGTGTTGCGTGACCAGTTGTGTTCAACGGCCTGGATGATGTACCAACGACGGGTTTCAGGGCCGGGAAGTTTGTCCAATAGCGCGACTTGATGGTACCAAGGCAATTGTGCAAGCACCTCTTGCACAAATTCCGAATCCGGCCACGCCTCGGCAAAAGCACGCATGTATTTGAGATGCGCGGCGAAAAACCTTTCATGTCAGGAAAGGCCAACCGCAGATCTTGCGCAAGTCGATCAATTACTTTGCTACCCAGCGCTCATGAGTACTTCAGGAAGGGTCCTGCGTACCTTACAGAAAGATCCTGCTGGCACCTGCCGAAACGTCGGAAACCGAGAGTAGCATCACTACTGAAAAGACGCTCAAGGCACTGTTCGTCAATCAGCAGCGTCGCTATCTGAAGTGATCCGGGGGCACACGTCGACATCGAAAATTACCCGCCTTTTGTAAGCGCAATCTGATTTTTCAAACCGCTCATCCAGCCGCCTTTCGCTGCGGCAGACTCCGACGCCTTGCCTTCTGCCGAGACGTCATGGATGACCCACGCTGCCCACATCACCTCGATCGAATATGAGCTGGATACTTTCCATCAGAGCCTGACGATTTATCGCCAGCAAATGGGTGCCTGGTATTCCCGAGCACTGGATTCGGTGAGCCATGCTGCGGATATGCCGTCGTTGCTGGGGATGGACCGGGTGTTGCGGGCCGGGGATTCGCAGCAGTCGGTCAGCCATACCGACGCGGATTTTTCTACCGTGGCTCGTTGCCCGGTGGGTGGCGTGCTTAAGATCCAGAGCAGGTTCGAGTCGCTGTATGACGTACCGATTGGCGACATCCCCGTTGAGGTGACCCGCCTGGATGACGGCAGTTCAGCAGTGATCATGCTCGATGAACACGGCGAGGGTTCGCACTATTGCGCCGCTGGCGGACGCTATCAGGTTCGGGTTCAAGGCGGTGTTTCAGCGCAGCAAGTGGATGCCCTCTTTGCCTCTTATGCCGGGCTGACAGCAGATCTGGAGCAATGGCTGCGCGATCAGTGGATGGACTTCAAGCCGCATTGGCAGCAATCCACGGCCAGTGCAATTGGCAGCGGCATACTGGCAGGCACTTGGACGGCGATCCGTGAGGTGTGGGACAGCATAAAGCTGGTGCAGTCGATCCTTGAAGATCCGTTGCAGTACGTAGAGCACTTGGGAGCCCAAGCAGCCAAGTTGGCGCAAATCGCCAGCGATGCACCCAAAATCATGGAACACGCGATGTTGCTGGCCAGTGATGAGGCGGCACTGTTCCTTCTGGTGCGCACCGCGTTGGTCTGGCTGGACGCATTGCCGCCGGGCCAGATCGCGCAAGTGGCTGCAGGGTTAGTAGTCTCGCTGCTGATTGATCTGGTGATTGGCGCGGTACTGACCATCGCCTTACCGGCGGCCGGTGTGGCGTATTTAAGCTTGCGGCTGGTCAAGTATGGCGCTCGGATTGTTGAGGCTGCGGTTGGCTTCATACAGAGCATGCTGGCGATTCTGACCAAGTTTATGCAGGCGGTGGATCGCTATAAAGCGGTGGCGGTTCGAGGGGTGGTCGGTGGGCTGAAGCAGGGCACCCTGCAGATGCGCTGGAAGGCTCGGCAGAACGCGGTGCTGCGGCAGAAAGAGCATGTAGATGATGTGCCTACCTCGGCTAAAAATCCGGCTGGGGATACTGCTGCCTCTGCGGACAAGACCGTTACTCACGGTTGCCCGGTGTCGATGGTCACCGGCGAGGAACTGCTGACCCTGACCGATGGCGCGCTCGATGGCATCTTGCCGTTCGAGTGGACGCGCTT
>NZ_CVTN01000077.1:78648-82874 GCF_900004915.1 Pseudomonas sp. 31 R 17 | reverse complement strand
GGGCCATCCCTGGCCCAGTGCGGCTAACCCGGCGTCCTGCCGGGTTACCCACGGATTCAAGCCTGCGTTCGGCCAGCGTGGTTTAACGGGGCGCATCGTGGTTAGCGTTGGCCGCTACAGAGTTGTGTAGATACCTATGCTCATCGGGGGCAAGCCCCCTCCCACATGTGATCTTCAGCGTTGTCGCCCGCAGTTCACCAGGTTGCGGTGTTGGGCAAATCCAGGGTGCCACGTTCCACAAAACGCATCGTTCCGAACAACCCGCCCGCCAGCTTGCCGCGCAGTACATACGGCAGGTTATTCAGGCTCTGGGTCTGGCTCAGGCCCAACGTCTGGCGCAACACGGAAAACGCCGAAACGCTCACCGGCACCATCAGCACCGTCTCTGAGAAACGCGGGATGCTGCCCGCCTGATCACTCACCCCGGACGCCAGTGGCCGGCCATTGACTTCCAAATCCAGCGCCACGCCGTTGTAGTCGATCGCCGCTTCATTGGGGTTCTGCACCCGCAGCTTGACGGCGAAGCGCACTTCCAGGTCCTGGCTTTGCAGCGGTTCGATGCCGACCACGTTGATGTTGACCGGATCGCGCTGGGGCAACAGCGCGCAGGCGCTCAAGGTCAGCAACAACAGCGATACCACCATGAGCTTGCGCATCTGAACGTGCTCCTACTGTTTCGTAACGTCCGGGTCCTGCATGACTTTGAGGGTCGAGGACTCCGGATCGAATTCATCTTCTTCCAGCTCTATGAACGCTTCGGGCAGGAAAATGTTCAGCAGGATGGCACAGAACGCCCCCACGGTGATCGGCGACTCAAAGATGTTATGCAGCGCCTTGGGCAAGTCGCGCAGCACTTCGGGCACGGCCGCGACGCCCAGGCCCATCCCCAGGGAAATCGCCACGATCAGTACGTTGCGTCGGTGCAGCCCGGCTTCGGCGAGGATCTTGATGCCGGCCACTGCCACGGTGCCGAACATGATCAGGGTCGCGCCGCCCAGCACGGGTTTGGGCATCAGTTGCAGCACCGCGCCGATCATCGGGAACAGCCCCAGCAGTACCAGCAGGCCGGCGATGAAGTAGGCCACGTAGCGGCTGGCCACGCCGGTCAACTGGATCACGCCGTTGTTTTGGGCGAAGGTCACCATCGGCAGGCTGTTGAAGGTGGCCGCCATCGCCGAGTTGAGGCCGTCGGCGAGCAGGCCGGACTTGATGCGCTTGATATACCGCGGGCCTTTGACCGGCTGCTGGGAAATCATCGAGTTGGCGGTCAGGTCACCGGCGGCTTCCAGGGGCGAAATCAGGAAGATCACCGCCACCGGGATGAACGCCACCCAATCGAACGAGAAACCGTATTTGAACGGCACCGGCACGCTGATCAGCGGCACCAGGGGCAGGGCGGCCATGTCGACACGGCCCAGCCACCAGGCCACGACAAAACCCAGGGTCAGGCCGATCACGATCGAGCCCAGGCGCAGGAACGGGTTGTCGAAGCGGTTGAGCACCACGATGGTCAGCAGCACCAGCGCCGCCAGGCCCATATTGCTCGCCGCGCCCAGGTCGCTGGCACCGAAACCGCCGGCCATGTCGGTCACCGCGACCTTGATCAACGACAACCCCATCAAGGTGATGATGGTGCCGGTCACCACCGGGGTAATCAGCTTGCGCAACTTGCCGATGAACTGGCTGAGCACCACTTCGATAAAGGCTGCGAAAAAACAGATGCCAAAGATCGTCGAGAGGATTTCATCGGTACCGCCGCCGCGGGCCTTGACCATGAACCCGGCGCTCAAAATCACGCTGATAAAGGAAAAGCTGGTGCCCTGCAGGCATAACAGGCCCGAGCCAATGGGGCCGAACGTACGCGCCTGCACAAAGGTGCCGAGCCCCGAGACGAACAGCGCCATGCTCACCAGATACGGCACTTCGCTTTCCAGGCCCAGCACGCCACCGACGATCAGGGTCGGGGTAATGATGCCGACGAAGCTCGCCAGCACATGCTGCAGGGCGGCAAACACCGCCGCAGTGAAGTGCGGACGGTCTTCGAGGCCGTAGATCAGGTCGGATTTATAGCGCGGGCGAGGGGCTTGAGCGTCAGACAAAATGAGGGCTCGGGTCGGAAAATGGAGGCGCAGGATGCCAGAAACGGTGGATTGCCTGAAGTGTAAAAAAATATTTATGAAACCCCTGCATAAAACCCTCGGGCGTGCCGATAGCGCTTATAGGTCCACCTATCAATAACAACAGCGGTGGCCAAAGTCTGGCAGCGCATTGTCGCTGGCCGATCGTTTCGCGGCAGGGATGCGCGCAAACACCCTTTCTGAGAGCAGCCCTATGTCCCTCCGTCATCTGAATATCGCCCCTCGCGCCTTTCTCGGGTTTGCCTTCATCGCCGTTCTGGTGGTCATCCTGGGGGTATTTGCAGTCGACCGCATGACCTTGATGCGCCAGGCTTCGTTGGACATGAGCACCAACCAGTTGCCCAGCGTGACGTACCTGGGGCAAATGACGGAAAACGTGTTGCGCATGCGCATCCTGTCCTTTCGCGTGCTGGTCAACCGTGAGCCGGTCGCCCTGCAGGAAGCCGAAACCCGCATCGGCGTGCTGGTCGACAAGGTCAAGGCGGCGCAGACCCATTACGCCGCGCTGCCGGCAGGTGCCGAGGAGACGGTGTTGTACAAGGCATTTGCGACCACCCTGGACAACTATTTCAAGGCGCAAGCCGACATGATTGCCCTGTCCAAACAAGACAAGGTCGATGAAATGCGCGCGCTGATCAACAGCCGTATCAAGGACGGCACCGACCAGATGGGCGAGCAGTTGAACAAACTGATCGCCCTCAACGCCGCCGGCGCCAAGGCCGCCGATACCCAGGCAGAACACAGCTACGAAGTGGCCATTACCGGCGTCATCCTAGTGTCGGTGGCCGCTGCCTTGCTCACGGTGTTGCTGGCGTGGCTGCTGACCCGCAGCATCGTTACGCCGCTGCGCAAGGCCGTGCAAGCGGCTGAAAGCATCGCCGGCGGCAACCTGACGACCGCTATCGACGACGACGGCAAGGACGAACCGGCACGGCTGATCAGTGCCTTGTCGACCATGCAAACCAATCTGCGCCAGACCATCCAGCACATTGCAGGCTCGGCCACGCAGTTGGCGTCGGCTGCCGAAGAACTGAGCGCTGTCACCGAGGAAGCCTCCAAGGGCTTGCAGCAACAGAACAATGAAATCGACCAGGCCGCCACGGCGGTCAATGAGATGACCGCCGCCGTGGAAGAGGTGGCGCGCAATGCGGTGTCCACCTCCGAAGCCTCCGGCCAATCCAACCAGGCCGCACGGGAAGGCCGCGACCGGGTCGTCGAGACGGTCGGCGCAATTCAGACCATGACCCAGGACGTGCAAAACACGGCGTCCATGATCGAAGGGCTGGCGGCGCAAGGGCGGGACATCGGTAAGGTCCTTGATGTGATCCGCGCGATTGCCGAGCAGACCAACCTGCTGGCGCTCAACGCCGCGATCGAAGCGGCACGCGCCGGTGAAGCCGGGCGTGGCTTTGCGGTGGTGGCCGACGAGGTGCGCGCACTGGCTCATCGCACGGCCCAGTCGACCCAGGAAATCGAAAAAATGGTCGCCGGCATCCAGAACGGCACCGGTGAAGCCGTGCAATCGATGCAGCAGAGCAACCAGCGCACCCAAAGTACCCTGGAAATGGCCCGCGCCGCCGGTGTGGCGCTGGAGCAGATCACTCAGTCCATCAGCCTGATCAACGAACGCAACCTGGTGATCGCCAGCGCGTCCGAAGAGCAGGCCCAGGTGTCGCGCGAGGTGGATCGCAACCTGGTGAATATCCGCGACCTGGCGACGCAATCGGCGGCGGGCGCCAATCAAACGAGTGCGGCCAGCCATGAGCTGTCACGCTTGGCGGTGGATCTGAACGCGATGGTGGCCCGGTTCGTTATCTAAAATCTGAAATACGGTTCAAATGTGGGAGGGGGCTTGCCCCCGATGGTGGTGGGTCAGTTAGCTCTGTTGTAGCTGACACACCGCCATCGGGGGCAAGCCCCCTCCCACATTTAGTCCGCGGCTGTCTACACAACTCAGTAGCGCCAACCGTAACCACGATGCGAAGCGAGTCGCCCTTGATCTTGATCTGCTTTTGATCTTAAGCGCCCCGTCAAACCACGCTGGCCGAACGCAGGCTTGAATCCGTGGGTAACCCGGCAGGACGCCGG
>NZ_CVTN01000077.1:61305-78596 GCF_900004915.1 Pseudomonas sp. 31 R 17 | reverse complement strand
TTCAAAAGTGAGCCGCTGTAAAAGCGGAACCCATAGCAGCCGTTACCGCAGAAACGGATATGTACTCAACCCAATCCAACATCCCGGCCAGCCCTAAGGCCGCTATCGGGGGCAAGCCCCCTCCCACATTTGGGCCGGGATCGACACAAAATCCTGGTCGGCCCAGAGGCCGCCATCGGGGACAAGTCGAATCGTCGCACCGCCCCTCCCACATTTGAACCCTGTTGTCAGGGCGCTATCGTTCCCAGGCGGCCGCGTTCACCAGATTCTGCGGCCGTTCGCCCGCCAACGCCTGCAACAGATTATCCACCGCACACCTGGCCATCGCTTCGCGCGTCTCATGGGTCGCCGAGCCGATGTGCGGCGTCGCCACCACGTTGTTCAAGCGCAACAGCGGGGACGCGTGATCGAGCGGTTCTTTCTCGAACACATCCAGGCCGGCGGCGCGAATGGTGCGCTGCTGCAAGGCCTCGACCAGCGCCGCTTCGTCGACCACCTTGCCCCGTGAAATGTTGATGAAGATCGTCTCCGGACCCATCAGCGCGAACTCCTCGGCGCCGATCAACTTCTCGGTCTCGGCGGTGAGCGGCAAGGTCAGGCAGACGAAATCGGCTTCCTTGAGCAAATCCCGCAGGCTGCGGTACTGCGCGCCAAAGCGGGCTTCTACCGCAGGCTTGGGCGAATGGCTGTGATAGATCACCGGCATGCCGAAGCCACAGTGCCCGCGCTGGGCCAGGGCTTCGCCGATGCGTCCCATGCCGATGATACCCAGGGTCTTGCCGTGCACGTCGCTGCCGAAATGCGACGGGCCGATGTTCTTGTTCCATTGGCCGGCGCGCACCAGGTCGGCCAGTTCCACCACGCGCCGGGCAGTCGCCAGGATCAGCGCAAAGCCGGTGTCGGCGGTGGTTTCGGTGAGCACGTCCGGCGTGTTGCTGAGCAGGATGCCGCGTTGGGTAAGGTAGTCGATATCGTAGTTATCGACGCCCACCGAGACACTCGCCACCGCCTCCAGTTTCGGCGCCAGGTCGAGCAGTCCGGCATCCAGGCGCAGGCTTGCGCCCAGCAGCCCGTGGGCGCCTGGCAGGGCGTCGCGCAAGCGGGCCAGGCCTGGCTCGTCCAGTGCGTCGATCAGCGTCACGTCGGCCTGCTCATGCAGGCGCGCCATCAGCGGCGCAGACAGCTTCTTGTATAAAACCACGGATTTTTTCATCAGGAATGGGCCTTCATGTCGAGGGTGGCCAAGGGCGTGCGTTCACGGTCACTGGCACCCGGCTTGAGGAAAATTGTCAGCACCACCGACAGCAGCAATGCACCGCTCATCAGCAGGTAGGAGGTACCGGGCGAGCCGGTGCTGCTATTGAGGTAACCCACCAGGTAGGAGCCGCCGAACGAGCCCAGCGCGCCCATGCTGTTGATCAGCGCCATGGCGCCACCGGCGACGTTGGCCGGGAGGATTTCCGGGACGATGGCGAAGAACGGACCATACGGCGCGTACATGCACGCGCCGGCAATCACCAGCAGCGTGTAGGACCACCAGAAGTGTTCCGCGCCGAGTGCATAGGAGGCATAAAACGCAATCGAGGCAATCAACAACGGCGGCCACACGAAGCGTTTACGCTTTTGCAGCTTGTCCGAGCCCCACGAGACCACCAGCATGCCGATCACGGCGGCAAGGTACGGCAGCGCCGACAGCCAGCCGGCCTCGACCATGTCCATTTTCAGGCCGGCCTTGAGGATCGATGGCAACCACAATACAAAGCCATACACGCCAATGCTCCAGCAGAAGAACTGCAGCGCGAGGATGATCACCTTCGGTGAGCGGAACGCTTCGGCATAGTTCTTCACCGCCTTGATACCTACCTGTTCGGCGGCCAGGGCGCTTTCCAGGCTTTGCTTTTCGCTGTCGCTCAGCCACTTGGCATCCTTGGGGCGCTCATCGGCCAGCTTCCACCAGATAAATGCCCACAGCACCGCCGGCAAGCCCTCGATGATAAACATCCAGCGCCAGCTGAAATGCTGCACCAGATAGCCCGAGACGACCGACATCCACAGCATGGTCACCGGGTTGCCGAGGATCAGAAAGGTGTTGGCCCGCGAGCGTTCGGCACGGGTGAACCAGTGACACAGGTACACCAGCATCGCCGGCATCACCGCGGCTTCGACCACCCCGAGCATGAAGCGAATCACAATCAGCATGTAGGCGTTGGACACCACGCCCGTCAGGGTGGCCAGGCCGCCCCACAGGATCAGGCTGACGAAAATCAGTTTCTTGACGCTGCGCTTCTGCGCGTAGATCGCCCCCGGCACCTGGAAGAAAAAGTAGCCGAGGAAAAACAGCGCGCCGAGCAGGGACGACATGCCCGGGGTGATCATCAGGTCTTCGGCCATCCCGGAGGCGGCGGCGAAGCCATAGTTGGCGCGGTCCAGGTAGGCCAGGCTGTAGGTGATAAACACGATGGGCATGATGTACCACCAACGGCGGGTGGCAAGTTTCGCGGTTTCCATAAGGTTGCTCCTGAGCTTGTTGTAGTTGTGGCAACAGGTAGTGGGTTATGCAACGGATCGGTGGGGTAGTTCGGCGCGGGTGGGCAGCCCTTCCATGTCGCCACGGCTCTGTACGGCGCGGCTGCCGATCCAGTTGCCGCGTTGTACCGCCTCGGGAAAACTCGCGTTTTCCAGCAGGGCACTGATCATGCCCACGGCAAAACCATCACCGGCGCCGACGGTGTCGACCACCGTGTCCACGCGCACAGCGGCGACAAAGCCCTGGTCCATCTGCGTACGGTAATAGGCGCCATCGGGGCCGAGCTTGATCGCCACGGCTTCGGCGCCTTTGTCGAGGTAGAACGCGGCGATATCCGCCGGGTCATCGAAGCCGGTGAGCAGACGGCCTTCGCCGAGGCCGGGCAATACCCAGTCCGCCAGGCCGGCCAGGGCGTTGATTTCACGGATCATCTGCGCCTGGCTGCGCCACAGGGACGGGCGCAGGTTCGGGTCGAATGACACGCTGCGCCCGGCCTTGCGCATCTGCGTCATCAGCTCCACCGACAATTGGCGGGTGGCCTCGGACAACGCCGGCGGAATTCCGGTGGCATGCAGATGACGCGCTTGCAACAGGGCCGGGTGGATGTCCGCAACCGACAAATGGCTGGCCGCCGAACCTTTGCGGAAATATTCCACTTGGGGATCGGCGCCGGACTCTTCGCGGGACTTGAGCTGAAAGCCGGTGGGGTGCAGCGGGTCGACGCTCACATGCCCGCAGTCCAGGCCTTCGCTGGCCAGGGTGTCGACGACGAAGCGCCCGAGGGAGTCATCACCCACCCGGCTCAGCCACGCCACATTGAAACCCAGGCGCGACAGGCCAATCGCGACATTGCTGTCGGCGCCCGCAATGCGTTTGTGAAACTGGCCGACCTGGGCCAGGTCACCGGTCTGCTCGGCGACGAACATCGCCATGGTCTCGCCAAACGACAGGATATCGATCTCAGACATGGGCATTCTCCACACGGGGTTGGCCAAGGCGGGCGAGGGTGGCGACCTGTTGTGCGGTGACCTCGACCAGGTCATCGCCCTGCAGCGGAAACTCCACCGCCCGGGTAATACCTTGAGTCATGTGCGTGAGCAGTTGTTCCCACAGATGCAAATCGGTGGCGCCGGGCGGCACGGCCACCAGCTTGCCGTCCGCGCGACGGGCGACGGCCTTGCAGTGCAGGTAGTCCACATGCCGGCCCAGCAGGCGCGCGGCGGTGAGGGCGGACTGGTCCTGCCACTGCCAGTTGCCGATGTCGAAGGTCATCTTTACAGGCAGGCCCAGGCGTTCGACCTCGGTGAAGAAGCGTTGCATCGGCTCGATCCGGCCGCCGTGCAGGGTCTGGTCGTTTTCCACCAGCAGCTTGACCGCGTGGCGATCGAGCAGGGCCTGCAGGCTCTCCAGGTCGTTGGTGTCGGTGAAGTAACCCAGGGAGACTTTCAGCCAGCCCGAGCCGAAGGCCTGGGCGCGGTCGAGGGTGGCGGCAAGGTCCGGATTGGGCTGGGCACGCCCGGCCACCCAGAGTTCCAGGGGCGAGGAAAACACCGAGTCCAGGCCTTGCTCGGCGGCGGCGCGGGCCAGCGTGTCGGGCTGTTCGGTGGTGAGCAGTTCTTCACGCCACTCGATGCGCCGGGCACCGGCGGCGCTCAACAGTGCGACAAAACTCAATTGGCCCTGCTGGCGCACGAGGTCGGCGCCGTAGCTGGAAAGGCTGATGGAGACGGGATATTCATGCATTATTGTTTACCTCTGAAACCGGTTTCATTTTTATCCGCAGAGCAAAATGTGGGAGGGGGCTTGCCCCCTCCCACAGGGAGTTGGGTGGAGCCTCGGATGATCAGTTGGGGCAGGAAATCGAGGGTACGGGTGGGGGCTGTGTCGCCACGCAGGCGCTTGAGCAGACAGTCAAACGCGGTGGCGCCAATCGCCTCGGTGGGCTGGGCCAGGGCGGTGATGCCGTTGCCCACCAGCGGATACCATTCCAGGTCATCCAGGGCGATCAGGCCGACATCATCGAACAGGTTGCAGCCCAGGTTTTTCAGCGCGCGGGTGCAGGCCAGCGCAGCAACACCGTTGGCGCAAAACAGCGCCTTGGGGCCGGGCTTGGCCAGAAAGGTTCGCAGGCGGCTTTCCAGCTCGCCATCCAGTTCGACCATGGCACCGGTCAACGCCGGGCGCCGGGCGATTTCGGCCTTGAAACTCTCCAGGCGCTCCAGGCGCGAGCTGGTGCCATCAGTGGCTTCGCTGACCAGCAGCAAGTCGCGATAACCCTGTTGCTCCAGGTGCTCCACCGCCATGCGCACCGCCGCCGGGTTGTCCAACCCCACCAGGTCGCTGTGCAGCGGCTCGACCTTGCGGTCCACCAGCACCAGGGGCATTTCCCGTTGCAGTTCCAGCAGTTGGTCGAGGTGATGGCCGAGGGTGTTCACGATCAGCCCTTCGATGTTGTACGAGCGCAGTGCCGCCAGGTGCTGGCGTTCCTGCTCGTCATCGCGGTCGGTGTTGCACACCACCAGGCTGTAACCGTGCTGGCGGCAGGCGGTTTCGACACCGTGCATCACCGCGATGGAATAGGGATTGCGGATATCGGCCACCAGCATGCCGATCAGGCGTGTGCGCCCGCGCTTGAGGCCACGGGCCATCTGGTTGGGGCGGTAGCCGAGTTCAGCGATGGCCTGCTCGATACGCAGGGCGATGGCGTCGGAGAGCAGGGCGCGGTCGTCGCCGATAAAACGCGACACGCTGGCTTTGGACACCCCGGCGCGTTCAGCGACATCAAGCATGGTCACGCGGCTGCGCCGGGCGGCAGAAAAGTTGTTCACGGTGATCGACCTTCTATTTTTATTGGAATCACTGAAACCGGTTTCAGGAAACCATCAAATGAGGAAAGTCGTCAAGTTGTTGTAGGACAAAGCCCGATAGCCGGCCTATCACACCACCACACTCAGCCAGGTCGCGACCAGCAGCAACAGGGCCATGCCCCGGTTGAAGCGTTGCATCGCCCCGGCTGAACGAAACACCCGCGACGATCCGACGCCCAGCAGCGCCCAAGCGCCAAGGCAGGGCAGGGATATCAGGAAAAAAATCAGGGACAGGGCCACTACCTGACCCTGGCGCGCCTCACCGTTGCCGGCAAATACGCTCACCACTGCCAGTGCCATCATCCAGGTCTTGGGGTTGATCAATTGCAGCGCGGCGGCGCCAATCAGGCCGAGGGGCTTTTCGACGCCATGCACCTCGATGGCTCGGGCAGGCGCGCTGAAGATTTGCCAGGCCAGGCAGGTCAGCCAGGCCACACCGATCCATTGCATCGCGGCCTGCACCCCGGGCACTTGCACCAGCGACTGGCCGAACCCGGTCCCCACCAGCAACACCAGGCCGGCAGCCCCGGCGCACGCGCCGAAAATGATCGGCACAGCGGCTTTGAGGCCATAGCGTGCGCTGTTGCTCAGCACCAGGATATTGGTGGGGCCGGGGGTGATAGACGCCACAAAGGCGAACAAGATAAACGCGAACATGACAGCAACTCCAAAAACACTCGATGGCGTCCATGTTCACAAGCCTGTGCATTAGCTGTCTGGAAGATTTGAGCAGCGCTTGCGGTACGCGGCGGGCGTGAGGCCGTAGGCGCGCACGAACCAGCGGCCCAGGTGGCTCTGGTCGGCAAAACCCAGGGCAATCGCCACATCCGCCGGTTGCTCGCCCCTGGCCAGCAAATGCCGGGCGCGGGCCAGGTGCAATTGCACCAGGTAGGCGTGAGGCGGCAGGCCGAAGGCGCTCTTGAAGGCGCGACTGAGGCGGAAGCGGTCGACCCCGCAGGCCAGGGCCAGTTGGTCCATGCCGACGTCGGCGTGCAGGTGGGCATGCAGGTAGTCCCGGGCCTTGTACGCCACCTGCGGCAAGCGCGGGTCCTCGTGGTAGCGGGTGCGCCAGTGGAGTTGGCCGGTGAGGCGCTCCAGCAGCTGGTCCATGGCGCGTTGCCGCACAATGCGCAACTCCCCACTGTGCAGGGTCTGGAACGCCTGGCTGGTGGCCAGGGCCAGGCGCGGATCGCTGGTCAGGGTGCTGGCAAAACTCAACTGGCTGTGTGGCGGCGCCTCTTCGAACACCGCGCTCACTTCGCGCGCCAACCAGTGCGGGTCAAGGTAGAGCATGTGATAGGTGAAGCCGTCCGGGGTGGGTGCGTCGCCGTCGTGCAACTCGCCGGGTTCTAACAAAAACACCTGGCCGGGTACGCTGTTATGGCGCGTGCGGCGGCAGTTGAATTGCTGCACGCCTTGCTCGGTGACGCCGATCAGGTAGCTGTCGTGCCAGTGCGGATCATAGGCGTGGCCCTCAAAATGCGCGCGCAGGGTCTCGATGCCGGTGTCGGCGTCCTGGGACAGGTCGATCCAATTGTGCGCGGCCATAGAACACCGAGAATGAGTCAGTACCGTCATTAACGTCGCAGGGCGGCCTGACGTCTAGAAGGTTTGTGCAGCTCAGCCAAACAGGCCGGCGGCGATATTGATCGAGAACCCCAGGATCGCGGTATTGAACACAAAGCCGATCAACGATTGCCCCAGCACGACCTTGCGCAGGCCACGGGTGGCGACGCCCACATCCGAGGTCTGTACCGCCACGCCGATGGTGAAGGAGAAATACAGAAAATCCCAATAGTTGGGCGTGAGCAAGCCTTCGGCAAAGCGCAGGGCCGGTTCCTTGCCGCTCCAGGTGTAATAGAGCCTGGCGTAGTGCACGCTGAAGATCACCCCGATCAGCAGCCACGAACCGATCACCGTCAAGCCGGTGAAGCCGTAGTGCAACAGACGCTCGCTGGGGGCCAGGTCTTTGCTGCCCACCAATTCGAAGGCAATGGTTGCCAGGCTGGCGATGGCGGCGATGCACACCATGAACAGCACCAGCCCGGCGTTTTCGTCTTCGATTTCGGCGATGCGCTTGACGTCCTCGGCCTTGGCGCGAATGGTCAGCCACAGCATCAGTACCAGGTAGGTCCAGACGCCGGCGTTCCAGCCGATCAGGATTTTGCTGGCCAACGCCTCGGCCGGCACCAGAAGGCCCACGGCAAGGCCCAGCACGGCGGCGGATGAAAGGCGAGGGTGGGTGCGGGCGAGGAAGGGCATGGCGGCTCATACTGGGTAGTTTTGAGCACCATAGCTTATTCGGTTGTACTTGATCATGAACTTGATCGATAACCCTGTGGGAGGGGGGCTTGCCCGTATGCCAGTCAGTTATCGCAGATCCCTGTGGGAGGGGGCTTGCCCCCGATGACGGTGGATCAGTCACAAACACACTGACTGACACACCGTCATCGGGGGCAAGCCCCCTCCCACATTTTCTACCGCGCTTGGCTGGACTAAGTGGTTTTGTGGCGCCTGCGCACCAGCTTCATCACCACCACAAAAAACACCGGCACAAACACCACCGCCAGCGTCGCCGTAATCATCCCGCCAATCACCCCCGTACCAATCGCCTGCTGGCTCGCCGAGCTGGCCCCGGTGGCAATCGCCAGCGGCACCACGCCGAGGATGAACGCCAGCGAGGTCATGATGATCGGGCGCAGGCGCAGGCGCGCGGCTTTCAAGGTGGCGTCGATCAAGTCTTCGCCCTGGTCATACAGGTCCTTGGCGAACTCGATGATCAAAATCGCGTTCTTCGCCGACAGCCCGATGATGGTGATCAGGCCGACCTTGAAGAACACATCGTTGGGCATGCCGCGCAAGCTCACCGCCAGTACCGCCCCGAGTACGCCCAGCGGCACCACCAGCAATACCGAGGTCGGGATCGACCAGCTCTCGTACAAGGCCGCCAGGCACAGGAACACGATCAGCAGCGACAGGCCCAACAGTATCGGCGCCTGGGAACCGGACAGGCGTTCCTGCAAGGACAACCCGGTCCATTCCTGGCCCAAACCTGCGGGCAACTGGCTGACCAGGCGCTGGATTTCGTCCATCGCCTCGCCGGTGCTGTGCCCTGGCGCCGCTTCGCCGCTGATGGCGATGGCGGGGTAGCCGTTGTAGCGCGTCAGCTGCGTCGGGCCCTGGGTCCACTTGGCTGCGACAAACGCCGACAGCGGCACCATTTTCCCGGCGTTGTTGCGCACGTTGATCTTCATCAGGTCCGCCACCTGGCTGCGCTGGTCGCCTTCGGCCTGCACCACCACGCGCTGCATGCGCCCCTGGTTGGGGAAGTCGTTGATATAGGCCGAACCGATGGCCGACGACAATACATTGCCGACGTCGGCAAATGGCACGCCCAGCGCATTGGCCTGCTTGCGGTCCACTTCCAGCTGTATCTGCGGCGCTTCGGCCAGGGCGCTTTCGCGCACGTTGGCCAGGATCGGGCTTTTCGCGGCAGCGTTGAGCAACGTGGTGCGCGCGGCCATCAACCCCGCGTGGCCGACGCCGCCACGGTCCTGCAGGCGGAACTCGAAGCCGCTGGAGGTACCAAGGCCGTCCACCGGGGGTGGCAGGACCGCGAAGGCAATCGCATCCTTGAGCTCGCTGAAGGCCATGTTGGCGCGGTCGGCAATCGACGAAGCCGAATCATCGCCGCCGCGCTCGGACCAGTCCTTGAGCGTGGTAAACGCCAGCGCCGCGTTCTGCCCGGAGCCGGAAAAACTGAAGCCCATGATCATGGTGGTATCGCCCACCCCCGGTTCCGTGGCGTTGTGCGCCTCGATCTGCTCGGCCACCTGCACCGTGCGGTTCTTGCTCGCGCCCGGCGGCAACTGGATATCGGTGATGGTGTAGCCCTGGTCTTCCACCGGCAGGAACGAGGAGGGCAGGCGACTGAACAGCAGCCCCAGGCCCACCAGCAGCACCAGGTAGATCAGCAGGTAGCGGCCGCTGCGCTTGAGGGCGTACGCCACCCAGCCTTCATAGCGATTGGTGAGTTGGTCAAAGCGCTTGTTGAACCAGCCGAAGAAACCGCCCTTGGCATGGTGCTCGCCCTGGGCAATCGGCTTGAGCAAGGTGGCGCACAGGGCCGGGGTCAAGGTCAGGGCCAGGAAGGCCGAGAACAGGATCGAGGTGGCCATCGACAGCGAAAACTGCTGGTAGATCACCCCCACGGAGCCTGGCATGAACGCCATCGGCAGGAATACCGCCACCAGCACCAGGGTGATACCGATGATGGCGCCGGTGATCTGGCCCATGGCCTTTTTCGTCGCCTCCTTGGGCGACAGGCCCTCGGTCGCCATGATCCGCTCGACGTTCTCCACCACCACAATCGCATCGTCCACCAGGATGCCGATCGCCAGCACCATGCCGAACATGGTCAGCACGTTGATCGAAAAGCCCAGCAACAGCATGGTAGCGAAGGTGCCCATCAGCGCAATCGGCACTACCAGCGTGGGGATCAGGGTGTAGCGCACGTTCTGCAGGAACAGGAACATCACCGCGAACACCAGCGCCATCGCCTCGAGCAAGGTGTAGACCACCTTGGTAATCGAGACCTTCACGAACGGCGAGGTGTCGTACGGAATCTTGTATTCCACATTGGCCGGGAAAAAGCGCGACAGCTCGTCCATCTTCGCCCGCACCAGGTTCGCGGTGTTCAGCGCGTTGGCGCCGGGCGACAGCTGCACGCTGACGGCGGTGGACGGCTTGCCGTTCAGGCGCGTGGAGAACTGGTATTCCTGGCTGCCGACTTCCACCCGCGCCACGTCGCCGATGCGCACGGTAGAGCCGTCAGGGTTGGCCTTGAGGACGATGTCGGCGAACTCCGCCGGCGTCGACAGTTGGCCCTTGACCAGAATGGCGGCGGTGATTTCCTGGGTGTTTGTCGCGGGCAGATCACCGATGCTGCCGGCGGAGACCTGAGCGTTCTGCGCGCTGATCGCGGCATTCACGTCGGCCGGGGTGAGGTTGAAGCCGATCAGCTTCTGCGGGTCGATCCAGATGCGCATGGCGCGCTCGGCGCCATACAGCTGGGCCTTGCCCACCCCGTTCAGGCGCTTGAGTTCGTTCATCACGTTGCGCGCCAGGTAATCGCTGAGCGCCACGTCGTCGAGCTTGCCGTCCTCGGATGTCAGCGTTACCAGCAGCAGGAAGCCGGCCGAGACTTTTTCCACCTTCAAGCCTTGTTGCGTCACGGCTTGCGGCAAGCGCGACTCCACCGCCTTGAGACGGTTTTGCACATCCACCTGGGCCATCTCCGGGTTGGTGCCCGGTTGGAACGTGGCGGTAATGGTCGCCGAGCCCAGGCTGCTCTGGGACTCGAAATACAGCAGGTGATCGGCGCCGTTAAGCTCCTGCTCGATCAGGCTGACCACGCTTTGATCCAGGGTCTGGGCCGAAGCGCCAGGGTACACCGCGTAGATTTCCACCTTCGGCGGCGCGACGTTGGGGTATTGGGCCACCGGCAATTGCGGGATCGCGAGGACGCCGGCCAGCAAAATGAACAAGGCCACCACCCAGGCGAAGATCGGGCGGTCGATAAAGAACTGCGGCATGGCGGGTTATTCCTTCACGAGCGGGCTGTCGTCCACTTCAACTTTTTCACCGGGGCGTGCATGTTGCAGGCCCTCGACGACAATGCGGTCACCGGGCTTGAGGCCGCTGCTGACGATCCAGCGATCCTCGATCACCGCGCCCAACTCCACCGGCTGCTGGCGCACGGTTTGCTCGCCGTCCAGCAACAGCACCATGGGGATGCCGGCGCTGTCGCGGGTGACGGCGCGTTGCGGCACGCTCAGGCCTTGTTTGTCGACCGCCTGTTCCAGGCGCACCCGCACAAAGCTGCCGGGCAGCAGGTCGAGGTCCGGGTTGGGGAACTCGCTGCGCAGGATGATCTGCCCGGTGCCTGGGTCGACGCTGATTTCGGCGAACAGCAGCTTGCCCGGCAATGGGTACAGGCTGCCGTCGTCCTGGATCAGGGTGGCCTTGGCCTGGTCCTGGCCGACCTGCTTCAAGCTGCCGGCACGGAAGGCACGGCGCAGGTCATTGAGCTCGCGGGTGGACTGCGTCAGGTCGGCGTGGATCGGGTCCAACTGCTGGATGACCGCCAGCGGCGTGGCTTCGTTCTGGCCGACCAGCGCGCCTTCGGTCACCAGGGCACGGCCGATGCGCCCGGAGATCGGCGCGGTCACGGTGGCGTAACCCAGGTTCAGCCTGGCGCGCTCGACGGCAGCCTTTTGCGCGGCAACCTCTGCGCTGGTCTGGCGCAGGGCGGCGCGGGCGTTGTCGTAGTCCTGGCCGCTGATGGCGTTGCCTTCCACCAACTGGCTGTAGCGCTGCTCCTGCAGGCGTGCCTGGAATGCATTGGCCTCGGCCTTGCTCAGGTTGGCCTGGGCGCTGTCGAGGTCGGCCTTGAAGGGCGCCGGGTCGATGCGGAACAGCACGTCGCCCTGTTTCACGTCATGGCCTTCATTGAATACGCGCTGCATCACCACCCCGGCAACCCGGGCGCGCACTTGCGCAATGCGCGGCGCGGCGATGCGCCCGCTCAATTCGCTGGTGATGGACAGGGGCTTGGCCTGCAGCGTCTCGACACGCACTTTGGCCAGCGGCATTTGTGGCGCTTCGTCTGCTGACTGACCACACGCGCTCAGCGCCAGTGTGAGGGCCAGCAGGCAAAACGGCGCAAATAGATTCTTTGACATGCTCTTATCCCAATATTGACTGGCGCATCCTAAAGTCACCTGCGCCGTGGTGCTGTGAAGCTGTGTAGGTCGTGTGTGAAGAAATGTAAGGGTCGGGGCGCGGGGCGCTGAGGGCGTATATCCTTGCACAACCTTGCTTGCAATGAAGATCAAATGTGGGAGGGGCTTGCCACCTTGCCACATGGATTTGTGTACGACACCTCACTGTATTTTCTGGAAACACCTTCATGCCCAACATCCTCCTGGTGGAAGACGACGCCGCACTCTCCGAGTTGATTGCCAGCTACCTGGAGCGCAATGGCTACCATGTCAGCGTGCTCAGCCGTGGCGACCTGGTCCGTGAGCAGGCGCGGCTGAACCCGCCGGACCTGGTGATCCTCGACCTGATGCTGCCCGGCCTCGACGGCCTGCAGGTCTGCCGTCTGCTGCGCGCGGACTCGGCGGGCCTGCCGATCCTGATGCTCACGGCCCGTGACGACAGCCACGATCAGGTCCTTGGCCTGGAAATGGGCGCCGACGATTATGTGACCAAACCCTGTGAGCCTCGCGTGCTGCTCGCCCGTGTGCGCACCCTGCTGCGCCGCAGCAGCCTGTCGGAGCCCCAGGTGGCCAGCGACCGCATCATCATGGGCAACCTGTGCATCGACCTGTCCGAGCGCAGCGTCACCTGGCGCGAGCAGGCGGTGGAGTTGTCCAGCGGCGAGTACAACCTGCTGGTGGTACTGGCGCGGCATGCCGGTGAAGTGCTCAGTCGCGACCAGATCCTGCAGCGTCTGCGCGGTATCGAGTTCAATGGCACCGACCGCTCGGTGGACGTGGCCATCTCCAAGCTGCGCCGCAAGTTCGACGACCACGCCGGTGAAGCACGCAAGATCAAGACGGTGTGGGGCAAGGGCTACCTGTTCAGCCGTTCCGAGTGGGAATGCTGAGCCATGTTTCGTGTCCTGCTGCGCCTCTACCTGATCACTATCGTCACCTACAGCGCGGCGATTTTCCTGATCCCCAAGCTGGTGATCCAGCTGTTTGAACACCGCTACCTGAACTACAACGTCGAACAGTCCCGTGGCCAGCAAACGCTTATCGTCAAGCAATACCTGCGCGCGCCGGTGGAACGCTGGTCGCAGGTCACCGAGCAACTGAGCCGCGACTTCGCGCCATTGAAGGTGCAATTGCTGCTGCGCCAGGACGCGCGTTACACGCCCGCCGAGGAGCGGTTACTGGAGCAGGGCAAACCGGTGGTCCGCCTGGGTGAGTGGGGCTGGATGGAGGAAGTCAGCTCGCCGATCAACGAGCAATTCGCGGTCAAACTGATCATCCCGCCGGACCCGCTGGACATGAACCTGCTGTACTGGTCGATGAACGTGCTGGTCGGCGCCGCGCTGCTGGCCTGCTTGCTGGTGTGGTTGCGCCCCCATTGGCGCGACCTGGAGCGTCTCAAAAGCACCGCCGCGCAGTTGGGCAAGGGCAACCTGGCCGAACGCACGCAGATCCCGCCGAGTTCCAGCATCGGCAGCCTGGCGGCAGTGTTCGACGCCATGGCCAATGACATTGAACATCTGTTGAACCAGCAGCGCGACCTGCTTAACGCGGTGTCTCATGAGCTGCGCACACCGCTGACGCGCCTGGATTTCGGCCTGGCCCTGGCGCTATCGGAAGATTTGCCGGCGGCCAGCCGGGAACGCTTGCAGGGCCTGGTGGCGCATATTCGTGAGCTGGATGAGCTGGTGCTGGAGTTGCTGTCCTACAGCCGCCTGCAAAACCCGGCGCAGTTGCCGGAACGCGTGGAGGTGGTGCTGGATGAGTTCATCGACAGCGTATTGGGCAGTGTCGACGATGAGCTGGAAAACCCCGAGATCGTCATCGAGGTCGCGCTCGACTGCGCCGTGGAGGGCTTCAGCCTCGATCCGCGTCTCACAGCCCGCGCGCTGCAGAACCTGTTGCGCAATGCCACGCGTTACTGCGACAAGCGCATCCAGGTCGGCGTCAAGGTCTGCCCCAAAGGCTGTGAAATTCGCGTGGATGATGACGGTATCGGCATTCCGCCGGACCAGCGCGAACGCATCTTCGAGCCGTTCTATCGCCTGGACCGCAGCCGCGACCGCGCCACCGGGGGCTTTGGCCTGGGCCTGGCCATCAGCCGGCGGGCCCTGGAAGCCCAGGGCGGCACCTTGACCGCCGAGGCTTCACCGTTGGGCGGGGCGCGGTTTCGCGTGTGGTTGCCTACTGTCGATTGATCAAAGCACCTTGACCGCGCGGCCGATGGCCTGGATCGGCCCGGTCGGTTTACCGGTGGGAGAGCCGCTCGGGTCTTCCAGCGTCAGCTCGAACAATTGATTCGGCGCCAGCGGTGGCAGCTTGTCCAGTGGCACCGACAACGTCTGGCCCGGCTTGACCAGCCCCAGGGACACCGGCCCCTGCCAGCCATCGGCCTTGGTCCAGAATTGCAGGACCTTGTCGGCCGGCACCTGCATCACGCCCAGTGGAATCAACTGGATCTGCCGGTTATCGCTGGCCTGGATCACCCAACCGGGTGCCTGACTTTGCGGCGCCACCAGCACCACCAAAAAGCTGGGTTCGGCAATGGGCGGCCGTATCAGCAGCAACGTGCCCAGTACTACGGTTGCCATCAACCCCGCAGCGGCCAGGCCACGCCAGAATGCCAGCAAGTTCCACCACGCCATGTGGTTGTGCGGGGCTGCGAGGTGGCGTTCGATGCGCCGCCACACTTGTGCCGAAGGGCGCACCGGTTGCGCCAGCGCCGTGAGGGGCAACAGGCGTTGCTCCCAGGCATCCACTGCCGCACGCAGTGCCGCATCGTGCTTGAGACGTTGCCGGACTTCGCTGCGCTGTTCGGCGGGCAGGGTGCCCAGCACGTATTCACTGGCCAGTTCATCAAGTGTGTCGTTCATGCCATGCACTCCCGCAAGGCGGCAAGGCTGCGTTTGATCCAGGCTTTGACGGTGCCCAATGGCGTACTCAGTTTCTGCGCGATTTCGTTGTGGGAGTAACCGTCCACGTAGGCATGCAGGATGCAACTGCGGCGGGCCGGCTCGAGGCGTTCCAGGCAGTGGTGGATTTGCCCGGAGCGCGCGGCGAATTCAAAGGTATCGGCAGGTTCGGCAAGTGGCTCGTCCTGATCATCCAGGGGCACCACGCGCCCGGTATTGCGCACACTGTCCAGGGCCAGGTGCCGAGTCACGCTGAACACCCAGCCGCGTGCAGAGCCTCGATCGGGATCGAAACTGCGCGCGCCGTGCCAGATTTTGATAAAGGCGTCGTGCACGATGTCTTCAGCCTGAGCCTTGTTTCGGGTAATGCGCAGCGCCACGCCGAGCAAGCGGCTGCTGTCATGCTCGTAGAGCTGATGCAGGGCGCGTTGATCGCCACGGGCGCAGGCCAACAGGCACATTTCGTAATCAAAGATGATTTCAGCCAAGCCAACATTTCCTGCCACTGAGTGAACGACCGTCCTCTGCAGGCGCGAGCGTGCTCGCTCCTGCATGGCCAGCGTAGCCGAGTTTGTTCAGTTGGCTGCCCAGAAAATGTAATCGGCCTGGTACTTGACGCGTTCCTGCTGGCCCTTGTTCGCGACGGTGCATGGCGTACCCGGTGCCACGCCGCCCTTGAGCGCAACCCGCTGCACATAGGTCACGCCGGTCATGGCGCCCTTGCCCTCGGCCGGATTGGCCTTGACCAACTGATAGGGCAGGTTGCCCGGACTCGACGGTGCCACGGCCAGTTGAGTGCCGGTGATCGTTGAGCCGTCCTGGGCCTGCCAGGTGGCGGGCGGGCCGAAATAACTGCCCACTGCCTTGCCATTACGGTCGTTGAGCACCGCCTTGGGGCCGACGAAGGTCCATTCGGTCTGGCCCGGCGCGTTGGCCTTGTCGCGGCATTCGTAGGTAATTTCGCCGACACCGGTGGTTTCCATCGTCACCTTATGGCCATCCGGCACCTTGATGCCGTCGGGCACGCCGGCCTGCGCAAAGGCGGCAGGTGCGACGATGAGCAAACTGGTCAAGCAAAGCAGTGCTTTAACGTGCATGGTGTTTCTCCATTGGGTAGGACAGCAGGGTTACATTGACTGCTACTCGGGAGGCATGCCGATTGGATGCAGCGGTGTGCAAAAAAAGTTGGGTTTTTAAAAAAAGCATAAAGTCAGATCATATTGATATAAGTGGTTATAAGAAAAATCGCTATCCTGCCGCCAGAAATTTATAAGGCCGCAGGTAGCTTTGATGGATGTGGGTAATGTGGGGTTCGTGGTTGCCGGCCTGATCGTAGGGTTTATCGTAGGCATGACGGGCGTCGGTGGGGGCTCGTTGATGACGCCGATTCTGTTGTGGTTCGGCATCAATCCGGCCACCGCCGTGGGCACTGACCTGTTGTATGCCGCCATCACCAAGTCCGGTGGGGTGCTGGTGCACAGCAAGAACAGGAACATCGACTGGACCATTACCGGCTGGCTCACCCTGGGCAGCGTGCCGGCAGTGTTGCTGACCCTGTGGTTCCTCGCCAGCCTGCACACCGACCCCAGCGCGATGAATGCGGTGATCAAGCAGGCGCTGGGCGTGGTGTTGTTGCTGACGGCCCTGGCGATTCTGTTCAAGCAACGTTTGCTGGCGTTCGCCCAGCGCCATGCCGGTGACGACTACGCCATGCGCCCGCGCAATCTGAATGCGCTGACGGTGGTGACGGGCGCGGTGCTCGGCACGATGGTGGCGCTGACGTCCATCGGCGCCGGCGCGCTGGGGACCGTGGCGCTGTTTATTCTGTATCCGTTTCTCGCTACGCGCCGCCTGGTGGGTACCGAGATCGCCCATGCGGTGCCGCTGACTCTGGTGGCGGGGCTGGGCCATGCGAGCATGGGCAATATGGATTGGCATCTGTTGGGGTTTCTGCTGATGGGCTCGCTGCCGGGGATTTATCTGGGCAGTCATATGACGGGCAGGATTCCGGATGGTGTGCTGCGTCCGTGTCTGGCGGTGATGTTGATGGCGGTGGGTTACAAACTGGCGTTCTAGGGTGGGCGGGGGGCCCAATGTGGGGCTTTGTCGGCCTCAAATGTGGGAGGGGGCTTGCCCCCGATGGCGGCCTCTGGGCCGACCAGGATGCTGGATTGGACCGAGTACATATCCGTTTCTGCGGTAACGG
>NZ_CVTN01000077.1:0-61255 GCF_900004915.1 Pseudomonas sp. 31 R 17 | reverse complement strand
AACCCGGCGTCCTGCCGGGTTACCCACGGATTCAAGCCTGCGTTCGGCCAGCGTGGTTTAACGGGGCGCCTGAGATCAAAAGCAGATCAAGAGCAAGATCAAGAGCGGCTCGCTGCGCATCGTGGTTAGCGTTGTGTCGATACCCATGGCTGCGCATCGCCCTCTGTAGGAGCGAGCTTGCTCGCGAAAAACGTCAACGATAACGCGGGCTTCCTGAATAAACGCGGTGCCTGTGAGTTTTTCGCGAGCAAGCTCGCTCCTACGGGCATTAGGCTTTCGCCGGGCCGTTGCCGATCTGCCAGACGAACGGTGGCTCGGTGCCATTGATCACCCAGTCGCCGACGATCCGTGCCTTGTAGATCAGCGGGTTGTGCGATGACACGGTTCGCGCATTGCGCCAGTGCCGGTCCAGGGCTTTGCCCTGGCGCACATCGGAGGCTCCCAGGGCATTGAACAGTTGGCTGGTGGCTCGCTGGATCAATTCCGACACGACCACCTGGGCCGTCGCCGATTCGATTTCGGCGGCGACGTTGGCTTCGCGCTCTGCTGCGTTATCGCCACCGAAGCGGGCCAGGTAGGCCCGTTGCGCCGGCAGTGCGGCCTGCAATGCGCTGGCGCGGGCTGCGTAGACGAGCGCGGCGACTTCGCCTACCACTTGTTGTACCTGCGCGTCCTGGCTGACATGCGGGGCGTTGCCGTGGCTGTAGATGCGTTTGCGCGTGCGTACCTGATGGGCCACGTCGTTGAGCGCCGCGTGGCCGATGCCGGCCAGGGTGGCGAGCAGTACCAGTTGATAGAACGCGGTCTGGTATTTGAAGCGGGTGGCAAAGTCGATCACGTTTTGCCCTTCGACCACGGCATTGGTAAAGCGCGTGGTGCCGCTGCCGGTGGTGCGTTGGCCGAAGCCGTCCCAGTCATCGCTTTGCACCACCCCGGGCTGGCGCGTGCGGGTGGCGGCGATGACGTCGGCGCCGGTGTCGCTGCGCTGGGCGTAAACATCGATCCAGTCGGAAAACAGGCTGCCGGTGCTGTAGAACTTTTCACCGTTGAGTGTCCAGTCGTCGCCGTTGGGGCTGACCTGGGTGACCACGTCGCCGATAGCGACATTGCCGATTTCGGTCCAGGCGCAGCCGACGATGTCGCCGTCGACAAAGCGCTTGAACCACACCTCGCGCGCCGCGCCCGGCGGCGCATTCAGGCGGTCTTCGGCGAACGCAAAATGCCCGCGCAGGGCCTGGGGCACATTGGAATCGGCGGCGGCGAGTTCGATCAACAGTTCGAACAGCTGCGGCAGCGACGCGCCGCCGCCGCCATATTCCACCGGCACGCGCACCGCGCCAAAACCTGCTTCCTTCAACCAGCGGATCGGCTCATGGGGCAGGGTGCGGCTGTGTTCGCGTTCCACCGCGCCGTCGGCGATGCGCTGGAAGATGGGACGGAAACGTTCGGCCAGGGCGGGGTAGTCGACGCCGATGGACAGCGGGTTGATGACGTGTTGCTCGGTCATGGGTGCGGCTCCTGGGCTGTGATCAAGTCCCTGGGTGTCTGCACAGTCCGTGCCGGGCGCAGCGGCCCGTGTTTACGGCGCGAGGAGGCCAGCCGCTGTTGCTCCAGCAACAGCGTTTGCACAAAATGCAGTGTTGCATGACAGTCGCGGCGCCTTGCGTAACCCCGAGGTTTCGCGCCACAACCCGCAAGGCCAGGGCGTGTACCCATAGCTGGCACGCTTGCTGCTCAAGTCCTCCTACATTCCTTTGTGCGAGGTACCTCCAATGAGTCAACACGCCGTGAAATTTGCCTATTGGGTGCCCAACGTCAGCGGTGGGCTGGTGGTCAGCAAGATCGAGCAGCGCACCCACTGGGGCATCGACTACAACCGTAAACTGGCGCAACTGGCCGAAGCCGCCGGCTTTGAATATGGCTTGACCCAGATTCGTTTCACCGCCGGCTACGGCGCGGAGAACCAGCACGAGTCGGTGGCGTTCAGCCACGCGCTGCTCGCGGCGACCACCACCCTCAAGGTGATTGCGGCGATCCTGCCGGGTCCCTGGCAACCGGCGCTGGCGGCCAAACAATTGGCGACCATCGACCAGCTCACCAACGGCCGCATCGCGGTGAATATCGTCAGTGGCTGGTTCAAGGGCGAGTTCCAGGCCATCGGCGAACCGTGGCTGGAGCACGATGAGCGCTATCGTCGTTCCGAAGAATTCATTCGCGCCTTGAAAGGTGTCTGGACCCAGGACGATTTCACCTTCAAGGGTGACTTTTACCGTTTCAACAATTACACCCTCAAGCCCAAGCCACTGGGCCAGCCCGAGGTGTTCCAGGGCGGCAGTTCAAGGGCCGCGCGCGACATGGCGGCGCGGGTGTCGGACTGGTACTTCACCAACGGCAACACCCCCGAAGGCATCAAGGCCCAGGTCGACGATATTCGTGCCAAGGCCGCCGCCAATAATCATTCGGTAAAGATCGGCGTCAACGCCTTTGTGATCGCTCGCGATACGGAAGAAGAGGCGCGGGCCGTGCTGGCGGACATCATCGACAAGGCTGACCCGGAAGCGGTCAATGCCTTTGGCGATGCCGCGAGGCAAGCGGGCAAGGCGTCACCGGAAGGCGAGGGCAACTGGGCCAAGTCCAGCTTTGAAGACCTGGTGCAGTACAACGACGGCTTCAAGACCAACCTGATCGGCACCCCGCAGCAGATTGCCGAGCGCATCGTCGCGCTCAAGTCGGTAGGCGTGGACCTGGTGCTGGCCGGCTTCCTGCACTTCCAGGAAGAAGTGGAATACTTCGGCAAACGCGTGTTGCCGCTGGTGCGTGAGCTGGAAGCCGAGGCCTCCGTCAAGCAGGTGGCCTGACCCGGTTGATCGTTCCCACGCAGCGTGGGAACGATCGGGTCAGGCGGTCGGTTGCAGGGTCAACACCTCAAACCCATCCGCCGTCACCGCGACCGTATGTTCCCATTGCGCCGACAGGCTGTTGTCTTTGGTCACCACCGTCCAGCCATCCTTGAGGCTGCGCACTTTGGCGCTGCCCTGGTTGAGCATCGGCTCGATGGTGAACACCATGCCTTCGCGCAGTTCCAGCCCGGTGCCGGGACGGCCGAAGTGCAGGATCTGCGGCTCTTCGTGCATTTCCCGGCCAATGCCGTGGCCGCAGTATTCACGCACCACGCTGTAGCCGTTGGCCTGCGCATGGCATTGGATCGCATGGCCGATGTCACCCAGGCGCGCGCCGGGCTTGACCTGGCGGATGCCGGCCCACATCGCTTCGAAGGTCATTTCTACCAGGCGTCGCGCCTTGGGCGTCACCGTGCCGATCATGTACATCTTGCTGGAGTCGGCGATAAAGCCGCCTTTTTCCAGGGTGATGTCGATGTTGATGATGTCGCCATCCTTAAGGATTTGCTTCGCGCTGGGCATGCCGTGACACACCACTTCATTGATCGATGTATTGATGCTGAAGGGGTAGTCATATTGCCCGAGGCTGGCCGGGCGGGCCTGCAACGCCTGGCGGATGAAGGTTTCGACGGCGCTGTCCAGTTCCAGGGTGGAGCGACCGGCGACGACAAAACCGTCGAGCATGCTGAATACCTGAGCCAGCAGGCGCCCGGATTCGCGCATCAGCGCAAGCTGTTGCGGCGTCTTGATCATTGGCTGCGCCCCCTGATCAGGTCGGGTTTGTCCAGCAACAGTTTGTTGATCAGGTCGTTGTAGGGCAACTGAGGATTGAGCTCGGCAAGCAGGCCGATCTTGATCCAGAACTCGGCCTGGGCGTTGATGGAACGGTCCATCGCGGCGCTGGCCAGGCGCAGTTGTTCGTGCAGTTGGTCGGTGATCTTGACGATGCCCATAAGCTTCACTGTGGAGGATTTATATACGAAGCGTATATGTTTCGTATGTTTTTCGAAAGCTCCGTTCGACGGCTGGTTGAGTGGCTGATTGTTTGCCACATGTTGCTGAAAAATCGACCACGCCTGTTGCGCCCGATCCGAGACTGACGGTTAAACGTTTAATCGGCGCGGTTCGACGATGATCTGAACTGCCGGATGTACGGCGTATAAGCAAGCGCTGAGCTTATGAAGAAAGGTTACAACCGCAATGGATTTTGCCGAGTAGGCTCATTAGTTGAAGGCGTCTTCCAAGGCCGGCAAGACGTGGCGGGCAAGTGCCTGCCGGACCCTATAAAAACTGTTGGCAGTCTCAAACAAGGAGAGGTTGGCCATGCTTTCTGAACTCGAGCTTCGCAGCATTATTGAAGGAAGTTTCCTGCCCAAGCGGTGTGAGTGCACCAAAGCCGAAGATGCGTCGCTGACGATCAAGGTGTACGACGACCGCGACCGTGATCGCGTGGAGTTGGAGGTCAAAGGCATCAGCGCGGACAAACTCGACAGCAGTCGCGCCATTTGCAACCTGATCGCCGGGCTGCGTGAAGACCTCAAGCAGGCGCACACGCCGGTCCTGCAGCGAGCAGGAGGGCGTGGTTTTTAAACGTGTGGCCGGCCCTGCGTTGACGTGGAGGCCTGTATTGACCAGGCCTCTTGCCGTTTACCAGCTCAGGCGCACCCCGGCGTTGCCGCCCACACCCTTCTGGGCATTACCGTCCATATCAGTGGTGTAGTCCGCCGCCAGGTAAACACTCACCGCCGGCGACAAGTGGGCGACAACCCCTACACCGACATCGGCGGTGGACGACTTGTGATCGCTCTTGATGCGGTCCACATCGTCGTAAGTCACCGTGTCCCTGCCGCCGAACGTACGCCAGGCGTTAGCGCGCATGTACGGCTCGACGGGCGTATTGCCCACCCGATAGCGACCCTTGACGCGGGCACCCAGACGGCCGGTCCAGTACGCCTGGGAGTCGAACGACACCTTGGAAATACCGTCATGCTGGCTGTCCAGGTCGATGGTCTGGCGGATTATCTGGAGCTGGGGCTCCACCACCCAATGTTCGGAAACGCTGATGGGATAACCCGCTTCAGCGGAGAGTGCCAGGGCATCGCCCTTGGTGTTCACCTTCACGCCGCGGTCGGACGTGTTGTCGCCGTCCAGGCGTGTGCCCATGGCCACCAGGTCGATGTACCACCCCTTGGGGTCGGTCAGCGTCCAGTAGGCGCCGAAGTTATCACCGTCGAGTTTGATCCGCCCGGAGCGCCGGTCCTGAAAACCTTCGGCGAACCCTTTCACGTCGCCGCGCAAGCGACTCTGCCCGATGAACAGGCCGACACGTTGCAGTTGCCCGCCGCCGGTTTGCCCAGCGTAGAGGTCATGCCCCACCTGATAGCCCTTGACGCTGCCGTCGAAGCTTGGCGACACGGTGCCCGACCAGCTCTTGTTCAAATCACCGCCATAGGCACGCGCCCAGCCGGCCGCAACCGCCCCCGTTTCAGTGAGCAGGCTTTGCTCGCCCTGGCGCTCATGAAAGGTGCCCAGGGCCATCCGGGTCATGACTTGCGCGGCCGGGACCACCACCGAGTACACCGGCACCTCCAGGCGATACAGCGGGATGGGCTCTGCACCGACCACGGCCGTTGGCAGCGCCGGGCTGCCGGCGGCAGGTTGCGGTGAGTCGGCTGCCGCGACCTGGCTCGGCGGTGGCACCGCAGGCTCGATTGGCGCGACCGGTTGCGCGGTCGGCGGCTCCACCGCTGGTTCATCGGGGTCGACGACGGGAGGCGTCGGTGTAATCGGTGCAACAGGCACCACCACCGGCGGGGTGGGCGGTACCGGCGGCACGACGGGTGGCTGCACGGCCACCACCGACGAGCGCAGGTACCAGTTGTTTTCCGTGCCGGCGGTCACGCCGCCTTTGAACAGCCGATATTCATAGGCGCCGGCAGACACTGAGCCCTTTAACGCAAAGGCATCTGCGCTGCTGGTCGTGCCGTTGAGGGCCTGGACCACCTCGATGCCACTGTTCCGAGTCAGCCCGCCCGCACCGCCCAGATTGGTGACGCCCAGTTGCGTGTGACCGCCGATAATTCCGTCGGACACCACCAGCTTGTCGGTCGCGGAGTTGTCATCACCGAGGGCGCTTTGCAGCCACAGCTGGCCGTTATTGCCCACATAGTTGCCATGCACCGTCAATGAACTGTTCGCGCTGTTGTCGGTGGTCATGTCAATCGTGCCGGCATTGTTCAGCGTCGCCAGCTGGCCCGCCGTGTAGGGGCGGATTGCGCCCTGGCTCACCGCCAGGATACTGCTGCCATCGATGTTGAACGTACCGGTGTTGCTCGCACTGTCACCGAGGAAAAAGTCCCCGGCCAGATCAAAGCGCGAAGCATTGTTGAGGTTGACCGTCTCCCAGCCGACATAGCGGGTGGGCGTACTGGACGTGGTGTTATCGAACGTCATTTGATCACTGCCCAGGCCGCCGTCAATCGACGACGTGGCGGCCAACCGGCTTTCATCAAGACCGCTGAGCAAGGCGGTGTCGTCACCATCGCCCATCAAGACGGAAGACCGGATTTCGCCGCCCTTGCGCCAGGTGAACGTGTCGTTGCCGAAACTGGCGCGGATTTCACCTTTGATCACGCCGCCGCTCACCGTAATGATGTCATCGCCGCCGCTGGTGCTGATATTGCCGCCGACGCTGCCTGTTCCCGAGACTTCTACCCGGTCCTTGCCGAACCCGGTGACCAGGTTGCCGAGGATCTCGCCGCCGGTCATCTCGTAGACGTTATCGTCCAGCTTCATGTCGACCCGGCCAATCGTGCCGCCGGTTTGTCGCGCCACGTCACCGTCGACGAATTCCCGTTCGATGACGCCGCCGGTCATCAGGAAGGTATCGAGTCCGTCACCCTGGGCCAGCGAAGCAATCCGCCCGCCGTTCATGACGAAGTCATCGATGCCGGCGCCTTGTTGCACAGCACCCAGGATACTGCCGGCATCGATCAGGATGCGATCGGCGCCCGCGCCGAACGTGACAGGGCCATTGATGGTTCCCGTACCACCGGCGGGCAGCGTCAGGCGGTTGTTGCCTTGAAGATCGGTGAGCCCGGCGGTGCTGGTGCCGCTGTCGCAGACGAACGTATCGTCACCGGGACCTGGGCTGAAAGCGCACGCGGCATGCGCGGGCTGGGGCGTGAAGTACTGCAGTGAAAGGATGCCGACAGCAATAACGGCTCGGGTTGGGAAACCAGATGCCTTGGTCATGACGCGTCCTACGTATTGTTTTTAGTTACTGCTGTTCTTCGGTGTAGCACAGCTTCGCTGCATGGCAAGCTTTTTGGATAAAAGGTAAAGGCCGCGCAGGGCACGGCCGGTGGGGCTATCAGCCTAATTGGCGACGGTAGGGCAGGTCCGGCCCGGTGCGGGTGCAGGTCAGCGCCGCCGCGCGGATGGCAAAGCCGAGCATGGCGTCGATCTGTTCGCGGCTGAGCTGTTGCAGCCCTTCAACCGAATCCAATTGCTGTTCGGTCAACCAGGCGATCAACGCCGCCTGGAAGGTATCGCCGGCGCCCACCGTGTCGGCCATCACGATGTCGATAGCCGGTTGTGACCAGTTGCCGTGCCGGCGGCTGAACACACTGGCGCCGTCGCCGCCACGGGTGAGAAATATCAGTTGGCAGCGGTGTTGCAGCCAGTCTTGCAGCACGCTTTCGGGCGATTGCTCGGGGTAGAGCAGGTGCAGGTCTTCATCGCTGACCTTGATCAGGTCGGCATGCTTGACCAGCTTGGCGATACGGTCGCGCCACAGCTGGATGTCCGGTTGCGGGTTAAGGCGCACATTGGGGTCGAGGCTGATCAGGCGCTTGCCGCTTTCGCGCTGGACCAAGGCCAGCAGCGTGTCGCCGATGGGTTGCACCACCAGCGAGAACGAGCCGATATGCAGCCCGCGAATCTCATCGCCCAGTACCGGCAGATGCGCGACCTGCAGTTGCCGGTCGGCGCAACCTTCGCCGCGAAAGCTGTATTGCGGCGAGCCATTGGCACCCACGGCAACCATTGCCAGCGTGGTCGGTGCGGCGAACTCCACGAGAAATTGCCGGCTCACGCCTTCATCCTCGAGCACCTGCGCCAGGCGCCGGCCGAGAAAGTCGGTGGACACCCCGCCGAACAGTCCGGCCTCGATGCCCAGGCGGCGCAAGCCCACGGCCACGTTGAACGGCGACCCGCCGGCAATCGACTTGTAGTTGACCTTGGACGCAAGCCCGCTGGCATCCTCCTCGCTGAAAAAATCAAACAGCGCTTCACCGCACACCAGATACATAGTCGCTCGCTCTTAAAGGGTTGCCACAAGCTGTTGATAGCGCTCGTAGGACTGTTGATAGGCCCTGACATTGGCCGGCACCGGCAGGGTGCGGCTGGCCGGGTCAAGGCTCACGCATTTGTCGCACAGGCTGGCCAGGGATTCGCCGGACTGGCACCACGCCGCCTGGATCGCCGCGCCCAGGGCTGCGGCTTCGCTTTGTTCGGTACACACCACTTCGGTGTTCATGATATCGGCAACCATCTGCCGCCACAGCGGGCTTTTCGAACCGCCGCCGATCAAGCGGATGCCCAGGCTTTGCAGGCCGGTCTGGCGCAGCAGGTCCAGGCCGTAACGCAAGCCGAAGGTGGTGCCTTCGACCACCGCGCGGCACAGGTTGGCGCGGGTCAGGTTGGTCATGGTCAGGCCGTGCAGGCTGCCGGTGGCCTGGGGCAGGGCGGGCACCCGTTCGCCGTTGAGGAACGGCAGCATGCTCACCCCGTCCGCGCCGATGGGGGCCTGTTCGACCAGGGCGTTGAAGGCGTTCAAGTCCAACTCGAACAGCTCGCGCACCACGCCGGTGGCGTTGGTCAGGTTCATGGTGCAGATCAACGGCAACCAGCCGCCGCTGGAGGAGCAGAAGGTGGCGACCGACGCCTGGGGGCTGACGTTGGGCTGGTCGGCAAACGCGTAGACGGTGCCCGATGAGCCCAGGCTCATGGTGATCACGCCGGGGGCGATATTGCCGGTGCCGATGGCGCCCATCATGTTGTCGCCGCCGCCGCTGGCGACGATGGCGTTGGGGTTGATGCCCAGGCGCTCGGCGATGGCGGGCAGGATCGTGCCCACCGCCTGATCGGCTGTGATCAGCTCGGGCAGCGCCGCTTGCAGGCGCCCGCTGGGGTCGATGTGCTGCAGCAGCGCAACGTCCCATTCACGGCGGCGCACGTCGAAATAGCCGGTGCCTGAAGCATCGCCGTATTCGGCGACGGCGCGGCCGGTGAGCCAGTAGTTGAGGTAGTCATGGGGCAACAGAATATGGGCGATGCGCGCAAACAGGTCCGGGTGCTGTTCGCGGGTCCACAGCAGCTTTGACACGGTGTAGCCCGGCGCAATGACCACGCCCAGGCGCTCCAGCGAGCCGCTTTCGCCGCCCAGGTGCTGTAACAGGCGCTCGTTTTCTGCGGCGGTCTCGGTGTCGCACCACAGCTTGGCCGGGCGCAGCACCTGGCCTTGGGCGTCGAGCAGAACCAGGCCATGTTGCTGGCCGGACACGCCGATGCCGAGGATGTCCTGGCCGTCCACCCCGGCTTGTTGCAAGGCGCGGTGAGTGGCTTCGGTGAAGGCGTCCAGCCATTCCTGGGTGTGTTGCTCACGCCGGCCGTTGGCGCCGCTGAGCAGGGTGTGCGCGGCGGCGCCCAGGCCCAGCACCTTGCCGCTGGACGCGTCGAGGACGATGGCCTTGGTGCCCTGGGTACCGCAGTCGATGCCGAGGAACAGGTTTTGCTGGGTCATGATGGAGTGCTCAGCAGTTTTATTGTTGGAGTTGTCAATGTGGTCAATGTGGGAGGGGGCTTGCCCCCGATAGCAGTGGGTCAGTGAAAGATTTATTAACTGACACACCCTCATCGGGGGCAAGCCCCCTCCCACAGTTTTAAGCCGGTTTCTTCAGTAACCGCTTTAGGGTTTCAGTGACGCCGTGATCGCGCAAACTTGCATAACACCGCTCGAACGCTGCCACAAACGCGGGTGAGTTGGGAATAGCCGTGCCGAAAATCTCTTCAACCCCCAGCAAGCGCTTGCTGATCAAGCTGTCATCGCTGACCAGTTGCTGGCAGAACTGCGCGCGCGGGTCAGGGATGGTGTAGCTCACGCCATTCTCATCGACACCCTTGAGATACAACGCCCACGCAGCGACCACCAGTGCAGCCCGTTCAGTCTCACGGCCGCCCGCAATCAGGCGGTTGATCGTTGGCACGGTGAACTTTGGAAACTTCGAGGAGCCATCCGAACACACGCGCTCCAACTGGTCGGCAATCGCCTGGTTGGAAAACCGCTCGACGAGGGTCTGTTTGTACTCGGTCAGGTCGATGCCCGGCACCGGCGCCAGGTTCGGCGTGACGTCCAGGTCCATGTAGGCGCGCATGTAGGCGACAAACAGCGGGTCGTTCATGGTTTCGTGAACGAACCGGTAGCCCTTGAGAAACCCCAGGTACGTCAGGGCCAGGTGGCTGCCGTTGAGCAGGCCGATCTTCATTTCCTCGTAAGGCGTCACGTCAGCGGTGAACTGCACGCCGACCTTTTCCCAGGCCGGGCGCCCGTTGACGAATTTATCTTCCAGCACCCATTGCACAAAAGGCTCGCACACCACCGGCCAGGCATCGTCAATGCCGTGCTCGTCATGCAATTGCAGGCGGTGGGCAGTGCTGGTCATCGGCGTGATGCGGTCGACCATGGCATTCGGGAAGCTCACATTGGCCTGGATCCAGTCATGCAACTCGGCATTGTGCAGCGCGGCAAACGCCAGCAGGGCCTTGCGCGTCACCGCGCCGTTATGCGGCAGGTTATCGCAGGACATCACCGTGAACGCCGGGGTGCCGGCGGCGCGGCGCTGCGTCAGGGCGGCGCAGAGAAAGCCGAACACGGTTTTCGGTGCGTTCGGGTGCGCCAGGTCATGCTGGATCTGCGGCAGGTGGGCCATGAACTCGCCGTTGCTGTCGTCGATGCAGTAGCCGCCTTCGGTGATGGTCAGCGACACGATACGGATGGCCGGCTCGGCCAGTTTATCGATCAGCGCCTGGGCGCCGTCTTCGGCCAGCAGCATGTCGCTGATCGCGCCGATCACGCGCACTTCGGTGTCGTCGGTGTCGCCCAGTTCATACAGGGTGAACAGATAATCCTGGCCGGCCAGGTCGTCGCGGGCCTTGCGGTCTTCGGCCCGCAGGCCCACGCCGCAGATGCTCCAGTCCAGGCCTTCACCGGTGTTCATCAAGGCATCGGTGTAAAACGCCTGGTGCGCCCGATGGAAACCGCCGACGCCGATATGCGCGATGCCCTGCGATGTGCTGGCGATGGCATAGGTGGGCCGTTGCACTTCGGGTGCCAGCTGGTTGAGGGTGTGTTTATTCAGCTTCATGACGTAATACTCGCGAAATCAGGCGGCGGCGCGCAGGGGGCGGGTGACGGCCACGCCATCGGTGTCGAACAGATGGCAGTGCGCCGGGTCCAGGTGCAGGTGCAGCGTCTCGCCGTACTGGCTGGCCATGTCGCCACGGATGCGCATGGTCAGCGGCTCGCCGTTGGCGGTGATGACGTGGCAGAAGGTGTCGCTGCCCAGGCGCTCGCCGACGTCGGCGGTGACGGTCAGGGTGGTCTGGCCCGGCGCGGCGATTTCCAGGTGCTCGGGGCGAATGCCCAGGGTCACCGCGCTGCCCACGCTCAAGCTGGCGCCGCTGAGCGGCAGGCTGATCAGGGTGCCGGCGTCGAGTTGCACGTCACAGCCCTGGCCTTCGACACGGGTGACCTTGCCCTTGAGGAAACCCATCTTCGGCGTGCCGAGAAAACCCGCCACGAACAAATTGGCCGGCTGGTGGTACAGCTCCAGCGGCGAGCCGACCTGTTCGATGCGACCGCTGTTAAGCACCACGACTTTGTCGGCCAGGGTCATGGCTTCGACCTGGTCGTGGGTCACGTAGATCATGGTCGCCTGCAGCTCTTTATGCAGGCGCGCCAGTTCCAGGCGCATCTGCACGCGCAGGGCAGCGTCGAGGTTGGACAGCGGTTCGTCGAACAGGAAAATCTTCGGGTTGCGCACAATTGCCCGGCCAATCGCCACGCGCTGGCGCTGGCCGCCGGAGAGCTGCTTGGGCTTGCGCTCCAGCAGCGGGCCCAGTTCCAGGATGCGCGCCGCTTCATTGACTTTGCTCTCGACGATTTTCTTGTCGACGCCGGCCAGGTCCAGGGCGAACGACATGTTCTTGCGCACACTCATGTGCGGGTACAGCGCATAGGTCTGGAACACCATCGCCAGGTCGCGCTTGGCCGGGGTCACCTCGGTGATGTCGCGGCCGTCAAGTTCGATGGTGCCTTCGCTGACCTCTTCAAGGCCGGCGATCAGCCGCAGCAGCGTGGATTTGCCGCAGCCCGACGGGCCGACGAACACCACGAATTCCTTGTCGTTCACTTCCAGGTCGATGCCCTTGATGATGGAAAAACCTTCGAAGCCTTTTTGCAGATTCTTGATTTTCAGGTTGGCCATGATGGGCCCTCCGCTTGGAATTATTATTTGACGGCGCCAAAGGACAAGCCGCGTACCAACTGCTTCTGGCTGATCCAGCCAAAGATCAGGATGGGCGCGCAGGCCAGGGTCGACACGGCGGACAATTTGGCCCAGAACAAGCCTTCGGGACTGGAGTAGGAGGCGATCAGCGCGGTCAGCGGCGCGGCGCTGGAGGACGTCAGGTTCAGCGACCAGAAGGCCTCGTTCCAGCACAGGATCAGCGACAGCAGCACGGTTGACGCCAGGCCGCCCTTGGCGATCGGCAGCAGCACGCGGACCATTTCCTGCCACAGGGTGGCGCCGTCCAGGCGGGCGGCTTCGAGGATGTCCTTGGGGATGTCCTTGAAGTAGGTGTACACCATCCACACCACGATCGGCAGGTTGATCAGGGTGTAGATGATGATCAGCGCAATGCGCGTGTCGAGCAGGCCAAAGCTCTTGGCCAGCAGGTAGATCGGCATCAGCACGCCCACCGGTGGCAGCATCTTGGTCGACAGCATCCACAGCAGCGTGCCCTTGGTGCGCTGGGTTTCATAGAACGCCATGGAGTAGGCGGCCGGCACCGAGATCAGCAGGCACAGCGCGGTGGCGCTGAAGGAAATCAGCACCGAATTCCACGCGTAGGCAAAATAGTTGCTGCGCTCGTTGATGTGCAGGTAGTTCTCCAGCGTCGGCGTGAAGATGAACTGCGGCGGCGTGGCGAACGCGTCGATTTCGGTCTTGAAGCTGGTCAGCACCATCCAGAAGATCGGGAAGAAGATCAGGATCGCGATGGCCCAGGCCAGGGTGCCGAGCAACAGGCTTTGCAGGCGGCGGGATTGTTGAAGCGTCATGGCGCGGCCCTCAAGGCTTGTCAGTCAGGTTTTTGCCGATCATCCGCACCAGGATGATCGCCGCGATATTGGCGATGACCACGGCAATCAAGCCGCCGGCCGAGGCCATGCCCACGTCGAACTGCACCAGCGCCTGGTTGTAGATCAGGTAGGCGAGGTTGGTCGATGCGTAGCCGGGGCCGCCGTTGGTGGTGGTGAAGATTTCGGCGAACACCGAGAGCAGGAAGATGGTTTCGATCATCACCACCACGGCAATCGGACGGGCCAGGTGGGGCAGGGTCAGGTGCCAGAAGATCGCAATGGCGCCGGCACCGTCCAGGCGCGCGGCTTCCTTCTGTTCCTGGTCCAGGGACTGCATGGCGGTCATCAGCAACAGGATCGCGAAGGGCAGCCACTGCCACGACACAATGATGATGATCGACAGCAGTGGGTAATGCGCCAGCCAGTCCACCGGCTCGGCGCCGAAGAACTTCCACACGGCGGCGAGAATCCCCGACACCGGGTGGAAAATCAGGTTCTTCCAGATCAACGCACCGACGGTGGGCATGATGAAGAACGGCGAAATCAGCATCACCCGCACGATGCCACGCCCGAGGAATTCACTGGCCTCCAGCAGTGCACTGATCAATACGCCGAACACCACGCTGATCAGCAACACACTGCCTACCAGCAACAGGGTATTGGTGGCGCCGGGCAGAAAGCCCGAGTCGGTGACGAAGTAGGTGAAGTTTTCCAGCCCCACGAACTGGTTTTCGCCGGGGTAGAGCAGGTTGTAGCGGATCAGCGAAAAGTACAGGGTCATGCCCAGCGGCACGATCATCCACAGCAGCAACAGGGCCACCGAGGGGCTGACGAGGAACCAGCCGGGGTTGGCCAGGCGGTTTTTGGGCGTTGTATTCATGGTGATCAGAACCAGTCAGGTACATGCAAACGCGGTCAGTGTGGGAGGGGGCTTGCCCCCGATAGCGGTGTATCAGGTGATGAATCAGTTGGCTGATCCACTGCTATCGGTGGCAAGCCCCCTCCCACATTTGACGGTGGTGAGGCTGGGTTATTTGGGGTAACCGGCCCGCTTCATTTCACGCTCGGTGGTGGTCTGTGCGGCGGTCAATGCGGCATCCACGGTCTGCTGACCGGTCAACGCACCCGAGAAGAACTTGCCGACCTGGGTACCAATCGCCTGGAACTCGGGAATGGTCACCAACTGGATACCGATATACGGCACCGGTTTTTCGGTGGGCTTGGTCGGGTCCGCCACTTTCAGCGATTCCAGGGTCACCTTGGCGAACGGTGCGGCCTTCATGTACTCATCGCTGTAGGTCGACTTGCGCGTGCCTGGCGGGACGTTGGCGACGCCGTCGGTCTTGGCGACCAATGCGCCATATTCCTTGGAGGTGGCCCAGCTGGTGAACACCTTGGCGGCGTCCTTGGCCTTGGAACTGGTGGGGATCGCCAGGCTCCAGGAGTACAGCCACGAGGTGCCCTTGTCGGTCTTCTCGTGCGGGGCGAAGGTAAAGCCGACGTGCTCGGCCACCTTGCTCTGGGTTTTGTCGGTGACAAACGAGCCGGCCACGCTGGCGTCCACCCAGATCGCGCACTTGCCGCTGTTGAACAGCGCCAGGTTCTCGTTGAAGCCGTTGCTGGAGGCACCCGGCGGGCCGGATTTCTTCATGTTGTCGACGTAGAAATTCAGCGCGTCCTTCCACTCGGGGCCGTTGAATTCGGGCTGCCACTTCTCATCGAACCAGCGCGCGCCGTAGCCGTTGGCCAGGGTGGTGATCAGCGCCATGTTCTCGCCCCAACCGGCTTTGCCGCGCAGGCACAGGCCGTATTGCTCTTTGGATTTGTCGGTGAGTTTGGCCGCGAATTCGCCGATCTGGGTCCAGGTCGGGTGCTCGGGCATGCTCAGCCCGGCGTCCTTGAACAGGTCGGTGCGGTAATAGGTGATCGAGCTTTCGGCGTAGAACGGCAGGGCGTACAGCGAGCCCTTGACGGACAGGCCGTCACGTACCGACGGGAACACGTCGTCAAGGTCGTAGGACGCCGGCAGGTCCTTCATGGGTTCCAACCAACCCTTGGCGCCCCAGAGTGCGGCTTCGTACATGCCGATGGTCAACACATCGAACTGCCCGCCCTGGGTGGCGATGTCGGTGGTCAGGCGTTGGCGCAGTACGTTTTCTTCGAGCACCACCCAGTTCAACTTGATCTCCGGGTGCTCGGCCTCGAAGGTTTTCGAGAGCTTCTGCATGCGGATCATGTCGCTGTTGTTGACGGTGGCAATGGTCAGGGTTTGCGCGCCAAAGCTGACGGCGCTGAGGGTCATGCATGCAGTCATGCAGGTAGAGGCAAGCAGTACTTTTGCTGTGAACTTCATCGCGCACTCCATTTCCGCGCCCAGGGGCTACGGAAGGACAGTTATTGTTGTTGTGTCTTCCCATCAAGGAGTCAGGAAGAGTGTGCGTTGATTACAGCCTTCAAATGCGGTTGTGACAAATCCTTGGGAGCACGCTCACTGATACTTTTTTGCACTCGATGATCGTCCCCGTGACGCGTGGGGACGATCGATGCCGTATTTAACGCTCGATATCAGCCAGTACCCGCTCAGCCAACAATCGAGACACCTCGATCAACTGGGCAATCCCCAGCGCGCCTTCGCGCCGCGAGGCGTCGAGCTCAAAGGCGAAATCGCAGGTGAGGGCGTAGGCAGAGGCGAGGGATTCGCTTAGGTTGACCAGCAGGTCTTGCGTGGAGATGCCGTCTTTTACGGTGAACAGCACGCTGGGTGCTGGATCGATTGGGGGATTTGGGGTGGGTTTGATCATGGTGAAACTCCTGATTTAAGTGGAGTTACCACCCTTTCGCCGCGACGCTATTGGGTGGTAGCTGTACGCAGGTTCGCGGACCGGAATCAGGAAACCGGCATACCCGAAGGTATCCCGCGCACAGCCACCATAAGACCGCACAGTAGACGATAAAAAAACGCCGACTAAAAGCGGAAATGGCACTTTGCATCTGATTAAACCGGGCCGCGACGCCCGACCGCTGAGTGTGCAGCGGTGTAGGGAGACTAGAGATCGAGTGTCCTGGGGGCAACCTCAAAGCCTTGTAAGACGTTTCTGTTTTTCCCAATACCTAGCCGAACGGACAGTTGTTTGGCTTCGCGCCAGCCAGCAACATCTTTCTTGCGCCAGTTCGGCGCCATTCCCGCTGCATACATCAACGCCATGACCGCGTTTGAGCACCGCTGCACGCTAAAAAAGGACGAAGCATGAAAGACACCGATACTGAAATCCAACAATCAACTCGCCCAATCAAAGCTATCTACGACTACGCGACACTCGGCTCAAGAACGCGTATGGGTGGAGAAATCATTACTGCAAGCACCAGCCTCGAGATCCATGACTTGCGCATCGCGTGCGTCGGCGACCGAGTGCGCTACCCCGATGGCAAAGAGAGCGAAATTGTCTCGGGAGCAGGTTTCGCAGCCATCTACAAAGGTCTGCCCATCGCCATTGTCGGCAGCGCTACCGACAACGGCGACACCGTGACGGGCAGCCTGCAAAACCTGGCTCAGGTGGTGGAGTACGCGGACGGCGAGGGTATTCCTGGCCTTCTAAAGCCTGGATATCGCGTGGAGAGTCAGATGTGAGGCGCTACAACATCACCACGGGTTCAACCACCACAGCGGGTGGCAAAGTGACCAGTGGTTGTGAGCGCACCAGTTTCAACGGCGAATTAATCTCAAGGGAGGGTGACCGGGTCGCTTGCCCGGCTTGCGGCACTGAAGGCTTCATCGCGCTCGTCGGTCCTCATCTGCACGAAGAGTGGAACGGCAAACAAGCGGCACTTGAGGGGGATCTGTGTATCTGCAAATGCGATCCGCCGCCGGAGTTGATTGCCAATCAGCGCTTCAAATGCCAGGAGTTCGGTCCCCAGCCTCAACGATTCACCACCGTTGGAATGGGGCCGACCGCGTCCGCCGCGACACCTTTCAACGTAGCCGCGCCCGCTGCGCCGAATCGTGCCGCTGATACCTGCGTTTTCGCCAAATCATGCGTTTCGGTACCCGCCGGTTCTACAGCCGCGGGAACCGGCCCGGAAAACGCCAGAAACTTCGGCGCCACGGCCGTCATGGCCTCAACCGGTACGACGGGCGCCGTCGGCAGGGTAGCAGGCACACTCGGCAGCGACCTCGGTGCCTGGGCTGTACGAGGCTTGGCCGGAGCCAGTTCGGTCCTCAACCTTGTGCTGCTGGCATTCTGGCCACGGGATATCGGTGACTCAACGTTGTATACCCCGGCGCAGTTGGATGGGATGCGTTTGGCCAGTACGCGGGTGCGCTTCCAGTTTCGCCAGGATGAATCCGGTGAACTGCGTGTTTACGGCATACATACTCACCCTGGCAGTGGCGCCGACCGCGTACCCGTTGCGCAAGCCCGGTGGAATGAGGACCACAGCGCGATGGTCGCGGTGCTGGATGGCATCAGCATCACATGGACGCCGAACCACGGCCCGGTTGTCAGCGTGCCGAGCCCGTATCCCGGTACACCGGAACGCTTGGATAACGTGTTTGTTCATCCAGTTGCGGTGGGGCAAGATTCGGCAATCAGTCACTATCCAGGACGGGATGCAGAAAACATCACCTGGCAGGATACGATCATTTCGTTTCCGGCTGATTCGGGTGTGCCGCCGTTGTATCTGGTGTTTGCCAAGCCGGCGGTCAGGCCATTGGAGGTTGGGCAGGCAGCTGATTTGATGAGTCGTAGCCGTAAGGATGGGCTGGATATTGACCATATTCCTGCGCAAAAGGCGCTGGAACTGGCGTTAAGGCATCGTATGGCGGATTTGACGGATGAGGAGGTTCAGAGCTTTCTTCGTCGTGGCGCCAGCATCGCTATACCAGTCAGAGTGCATCAGAATCACAGTGAGACTTATGGCGGCCGAAATACCAAATACAGACAGAGTAAAGATGCTGAAGACCTTCGAGCAGCGGTGAACAGTAACGTGGATGCGATTAAGAGAGGGCTGCTCGAAGAGGGGTTCGCTGAGTTCGATATCGAGGTCGCCCGTCAACAATTACATGACATCAACCAAGCCCAGGGGTGGTATTGATGGACGCCGTGACAATTGAAAGTTGGATCAAACATCTAGGATGGCTCTATGAGGATTTAATTTCCCACAGAATTATTCCAGGCCTGCCACTCACTGAACTCTATAGCGGGCGTGATTGGTTATCGCTGAAAAAACCAGCTGACGGCCTGGAGTTAAGTTTCTGGGCGGAGACGAGGAGGTACGAGCGACTCTTTATCACCCTGCGCTCTACTGTTGAAGGTACAACAGAGTACAAGGGTGAGCTTCCCAAGCCTTTTGCGTTACTAGCATCCAAGTCAGAGGTGCGAGCAGCTTTCGGTATGCCCATGGAATCACAAGGCCTGACGAAGCTGCCTTTGGATACCGTATTGGGTGGCTTCGATACTTATTCGCTGGATCAGATTAACTTCCCAAATCTGAAAGTGTCCTTTCAGTACACATCCACAATGCAGATTAAAACGTTGGTTTTTTCGTTAATCAACCGAGGGCACCCTTAGTGCAGCAGAAAAATTTATCTTTAACGTGGAAAAGCTTTGAATACTGAAAAAGGGGCACGCATTTATTTAAGCCGAAACAAATGCGTCCCCTTTATGCCTTCATATGCTGGAGCAGGGATTCACCGAATCAGATCTTCAAGACGCTCGCGTTAAAATGCACAAAATAAATGAAACACAGGGGTGGTACTGATGGACGCCGTTACGATCAGTCATTTAGTAGGGGGGGCTCGGTTTCCCTTATCACAAATTGGTGAGCGAAGGACTCATTCAGGAATTACTGCTCAAGCGGCTATTTGATACGTCTGATAACGAGGAGCTAATTCAAAATCCAGAACCCGGCGTGAAATTATGGTTCTGGGCAGAAACAAAACGGCTGGAGCAAGTAATGATCATCCTGATTCAAACAGTCGGGCAGCCTGTCTATACCGGGCAATTACCTCAGCCGTTCAGGTTAGGTATGGATCAGCGATACGTACGTGAGGTTTTAGGTGTGCCCACTAAATCCAAGCCCTCCGTAAAACTGCCAGGTGGATTGGGTGTGCGGGGCGGAGCGGACATATATTACTTGGACCAAAAGGCACATCCCAACGTGATGGTAACTGTCAGCTATCTGGGAAATCTTAGAGTTAACAATATTAGTTTCTCCTTGATTGATTCCGGACACGATTGATTTCCCACAGGGGCTTGCTATAACTATAGAGCGTCGAATTGCTAACATGATCGCCAGTGGCAATTAGCTGTTCGCTCAAGCAAGCCCCCCATAATTTTCCATGTGGCCAAGAACAGAGATCGCTCTTTCTCAGATACACGATGTCAATAAAAAATACATGTGGTATTGATGGGCCTCGTGACAATTGAGCGTCGGATCAGGCATCTAGTGATGGCGTTCAAGCCAAATTCTGCTCCGTCAACCGCTGCACCGCCAACCGCCGATAATGGGACGGCGTCATCCCCTTGAGCTGCTGAAACCGCCGATTGAAGTTGGAAATATTGTTGAAGCCTGACTCAAAGCACACATCCGTCACTGCCTTGTCGCCATCAGCCAGCAATTCGCAGGACTTGCTGATGCGCAGCCGGTTGACGAACTCAATGAACGTGCGGCCCGTAGCCTGTTTGAACACCCGGGAAAAATACGTCGGCTTCATCCCCAGGTACTCCGCCACTTCCTCCAGCGGCAACTCCCGGGCGTAGTGGGCAAAGATGTAGTCCACCGCGCGGTTGGTGCGGTCGATGCTGTGTTCGTCGGCTTGCTGTGGGGTGGTCACGCCAGACAGCAGTTGGTAGTCCTCACAGGCGCTCAACACCTCCAGCAAGATAAAAAAGTGCCCCAGGCGTGCCATGCCGTGGGCGTCTTCGATCTGCTGCATCAGGGTCATGGCCTGGGCGATGGTCTTTTTGCAGCGGAATTCGATGCCGTATTGGGCACGCTCAAGCAACGGCGCAAGGCTCTTGAGTTCGGCGAAGATGTGGCTGCCGTGTTCGAACAGCTCATCGGTGAAGTTCACCAGCATGTCGCGCTTGGGCACTACCTCGTCTTCCTCCACCTGGCTGATCCAGTTGTGGGGCAGGTTGGGGCCGGTGAGAAACAGGCTTTCCGGGTAGAAGTTGCCGATGTAGTCACCGATAAACACCTTGCCCGAGCTGGCGACGATCAGGTGCAGTTCGTATTCCTTGTGGAAATGCCAGCGCACCAGCGGGCAGGGGAAGCCGTGCTGGCGATAGATGATGGACAGGCCGTTGTGGTCGTCCATCAGCTCGTAGGAAGGGTCGGTGATGCGCGTTGCTCGGGTCATGTTGCCGTCGCTTTATTGTGGTCGCTGCGTAGGATAATGCCCCGTCGCGCGCGACCTCGCCAGCGGTAGCCTTACAGGGTGCGGTTTTTTGCTTCGATCCACTGGGACATGTACTGGGTACTTTTATGCGCATGATGGCGCAGCATGCTGCCGGTGAAGTTGTCCCGCCGATGGGCGGCGAGGTGGTGGCGGCAGTGTTCCAGGCAGGCCACCAGCGCAGGCCCGTGGACCGATTGGTCGTAGCGCCGGGCAAGCAGCTGACGACCGTTTTCCTGGGCCTGGGTCCAGCGTTCGCGGTCCTGGTAAAGGGCCACGGCAGCGGCGGCCAGGGCCGGGGCGTTGTGAGCGATTACGCCGGGCCAGGGCTGATCATCGCCCATAGCCTCGGCGCCGATAGGGGTGGTGACATTGGGCGTGCCGCACAGCATCGCATCGATCAACTTGCCCTTGATGCCCGCGCCAAAACGCAGCGGTGCCAGGCAAATACGCGCGGCGCTCATCACTTGCAGCGCGTCTTCGGCCCAGTTCATCACATGAAAACCCTGGGCCGGGTTGTGCAGGGCAGTGGCCTTGGGCGGCGTATAGGCGCCGTAGATATGCAACTGCGCGCCCGGCAATTGCTGGCGGATCAGCGGCCACAGGCTGTTCTTCATCCATAGCACCGCGTCCCAGTTGGGCGCATGGCGGAAGTTGCCGATGCTGAGAAAGTGCGCACGCTCTTCAAACGGCGCAAACGCGGCCTTGGGCGGCTGCAGCATCAACGGGCACCAGTGGAGCAGGGCGGCCGGCACCTTGAACTGTTCGGTGAGCAGACGGATTTCCACGTCGGAGATCATCAGGCTGATGTCACAGCGGTAAATCGCGGCGATTTCGCGCTTGGCCAGGTCGGTGTCGGCCATGCGTTGGAACTCGTCCTCCAGCGCCGGCGCGAACAGGGCGCTCAGGTCGTCGCTGTCGGGGTTGGCCTTTACGTAGTCCTTGAAACGCTGGTGGCGGGCGTCGCGCAGGCTTTGCAGGTCGGAGGTCTCCAGCACGCGCAGGGCGTCGGGGCAGCACTTTTCGACGCGCCAGCCGAATTGCTCTTCCATCATGAAACGGTCGAACAGCACGATATCCGGGGCCAATTCGCGAACAAAATCATCGAAGCTGCTGTTATTCAGTTCAATGGCGCATTCAGCGATGCCGAGTGCGGGCAAGTCGGCCTTGTGTTCGCCGATAGTCGCCGGGCTGCTGAAGGTAATGTCCCAACCTTGTGTAAGAAAACTCTCAAGGATCTGCATCATATGCCCGCCCGCAGCCGAGGAGCGCGGCTCCGGCCAGACGTAACCAATGACCAGGACTTTGGTGGCAGGCTGATTCATTAACAGCGGTTTCCTTGAGGGACAGGCTAAAAGCGCGCAATTAAACCACAACCCGGCGACATGACAATTTGTGTCTGGCGGTAGGTAGCGTCGGCACTTTGTGGTTAACTTCGGCCTCTCGAATTCGTTTAACCAAAACCCAGCATAAGGATTCCGTTCATGGCTCAAGTCACCCTTAAAGGCAACCCGGTCCAGGTTGAAGGCGAATTGCCACAAGTCGGCACCCAGGCGCCCGAGTTCACCCTGACCGCCGGCGACCTGTCGGACGCGACCCTGGCGAGCTTCGCCGGCAAGCGCAAAGTGTTGAACATCTTCCCAAGCGTCGACACCCCGACCTGCGCCACCTCGGTTCGCAAGTTCAATGCCCAGGCCAACGACCTGAACAATACCGTGGTGTTGTGCATTTCCTCGGACCTGCCGTTTGCCCAGGCACGTTTCTGCGGCTCCGAAGGCCTGGACAACGTCAAGAGCCTGTCGGACTTCCGCAGCGCCGCGTTCTCCCAGGATTACGGCGTAGACATCGTTGAAGGCCCGCTGCGCAGCCTTACCGCTCGCGCCGTTGTGGTGCTGGATGAGCACGACAAGGTGCTGCACAGCGAACTGGTTGCCGAAATCGGCCAGGAGCCAAACTACGAAGCAGCCCTGGCTGTTTTGAAGTAACTGTTTCTACGCGTGACTGTCGTAAGGCAGTCACACGTATGATGCAAGCTTGCGGCCTGGCCTAGTCCAGGCCGTTTTTATTTGGGTGTCAGCAGCTTAGCGAAACCGCCCAGGCACCAGGACCCGAATTTCAAAAGTTGTAAGCCCAAGGTAAATAGCCGGTAAAGGCGCTTTTCTAAATGCGCTCCAGTGCTTATCTTTCAGCCTCCCAAAGAAGAAGCTCTCGCGCCCAATGGTTGATCACTCCATGCAATCCTCCCCCCGCAACTCCCGCCGCTGGCTGTTTGGCCTGCTCGTGCTGCTGGTTATCGCCGGCCTGTGCTGGAAATTCTGGCCCGGCGGCGCGACCCATAAAGACGCCCCGGCCGGGCACACCGGCAAGACCGGCATGGCGCGCCCAGGGTTCGGCGGCTCCACCGGCCCGGTGCCGGTGCGCGTGGCGCCGGCAGTATTGGGGGAGTTCCCGGTGTACTACAAGGCCCTGGGCACGGTGACCGCGCTCAACACGATCAACGTGCGCAGCCGGGTGGGCGGCGAGCTGGTGAAGATCGCCTTTGAAGAGGGGCAAATGGTCAAGGCCGGCGATTTGCTCGCCGAGATTGACCCGCGCAGCTACCAGAACGCCTTGCTCCAGGCCCAGGGCACGTTGCTGCAGAACCAGGCGCAGTTGAAAAACGCCCAGGTCGATGTGCAACGCTATCGCGGCCTGTACGCCCAGGACAGTATCGCCAAGCAGACCCTGGACACCGCCGAAGCGCTGGTCCTGCAATACCAGGGCACGGTCAAGACCAACCAGGGTGCGGTCGACGATGCCAGGCTCAACCTTGAATTCACCAAGATCCGCGCGCCGATTGCCGGTCGCGTCGGTTTGCGACAGCTTGACGTCGGCAACCTGGTCGCCGCCAACGACACCACAGCCCTTGCGGTGATCACCCAGACCCAACCGATCAGCGTGGCTTTCACCCTGCCGGAAAACACCCTGGACACCGTCCTCACCCGTTATCACGCCGGCAACAAGCTGCCGGTGGAAGCCTGGGACCGTGGCGACACGAAAAAGCAGGCGGTGGGCGTGCTGCAAAGCCTGGACAACCAGATCGACGTGACCACCGGGACGCTCAAATTCAAGGCGCGCTTCGATAACAAGGATCAGGCGCTGTTTCCCAACCAGTTCGTCAATGTGCACTTGCTGGCCGACACCTTGCACAACGTGGTGCTGGCACCGTCCGCCGCGATCCAGTTCGGTAACAGCGGCACCTTTGTCTACAAGCTCGATGGCGACAACAAGGTCAAGGTCCAGCCGCTGGTGGTGGGTGATACCGATGGCGACAACACCGTGATCAAGCAAGGCCTGGCGGCGGGTGATCGGGTGGTCATGGAAGGCACCGACCGTCTCAAGGACGGCAGCGAAATCGAAGTGGTCAACGACAGCAACGAAGTGCCGACCACGCCGACCGAACACCTGCAAGGCAAGCCCGCGGCGAAAGGGGAGACCGGTACTGACGCCGGCAAGGCGCAAAAGGTCGGCGCATGAACCTGTCGCGCCTGTTTATCCTGCGCCCGGTCGCCACCACGCTGAGCATGCTCGCCATCGTGCTGGCCGGCCTGATCGCTTACCGCTTGTTGCCGGTTTCGGCCTTGCCCCAGGTGGATTACCCGACCATTCGGGTGATGACGCTGTACCCCGGAGCCAGCCCCGACGTGATGACCAGCGCGGTCACTGCGCCGCTGGAGCGCCAGTTCGGGCAGATGCCCGGCCTGACCCAGATGGCCTCCACCAGTTCGGGCGGTGCGTCGGTACTGACCCTGCGCTTCAACCTCGACATCAATATGGATGTCGCCGAGCAGCAGGTGCAGGCCGCGATCAACGCCGCCACCAACCTGTTGCCCAAGGATTTGCCGGCGCCGCCGGTGTACAACAAGGTCAACCCGGCGGACACCCCGGTGCTGACCCTGGCAATCACTTCCAAGACCATGCTGCTGCCCAAGCTCAATGACCTGGTCGACACGCGCATGGCGCAGAAGATCGCGCAGATCAGCGGCGTCGGCATGGTCAGCATCGCCGGCGGCCAGCGCCAGGCGGTGCGCATCAAGGTCAACCCCGAGGCCCTGGCGGCCAATGGCTTGAACCTGTCGGATGTGCGCACCCTGATCGCCGCGTCCAACGTCAACCAGCCCAAGGGCAACTTCGACGGGCCCACGCGGGTGTCGATGCTCGATGCCAACGACCAGTTGGTGTCCCCCGAGCAATATGCCGAACTGATCCTGGCCTACAACAACGGCGCGCCGTTGCGCCTCAAGGACGTGGCGCAGATCGTCGACGGCGCCGAAAACGAGCGCCTTGCCGCCTGGGCCAACGAAAACCAGGCCGTGCTGCTCAATATCCAGCGCCAGCCGGGCGCCAACGTGATCGAGGTGGTGGACCGTATCAAGGCCCTGCTGCCGAGCATCACCGACAACCTGCCGGCGGGCCTGGACGTGACGGTGCTCACCGATCGCACCCAGACCATCCGCGCGTCGGTCAAGGATGTGCAGCACGAATTGCTGATCGCCATCGCTCTGGTGGTGATGGTGACGTTCCTGTTCCTGCGCCGGGTCAGCGCCACGATCATTCCGTCCATCGCCGTACCGCTGTCACTGGTCGGCACCTTTGGCGTGATGTACCTGGCGGGGTTCTCGGTCAACAACCTGACATTGATGGCCCTGACCATTGCCACCGGCTTTGTGGTGGACGACGCCATCGTGATGCTGGAGAACATCTCCCGCTATATCGAGGAAGGCGAGACGCCCATGGCCGCCGCGCTCAAGGGCGCCAGGCAGATCGGTTTCACCCTGATTTCCCTGACCCTGTCGCTGATCGCCGTGCTGATCCCGCTGCTGTTCATGGCCGACGTGGTCGGGCGCCTGTTTCGCGAGTTCGCCATCACCCTGGCGGTGGCGATCCTGATTTCCCTGGTGGTGTCCCTCACGCTCACGCCGATGATGTGCGCGCGCTTGCTCAAGCGTGAACCGAAGGAAGAAGAGCAGGGCCGCTTTTACAAAGCCAGCGGCGCCTGGATCGATTGGTTGATCGACGCCTACGGGCGCAAGCTGCAATGGGTGCTCAGGCACCAGCCGCTGACCCTGCTGGTGGCCATCGCCACCCTGGGCCTTACGGTGGTGCTGTACCTGGTGGTGCCCAAGGGCTTCTTTCCGGTGCAGGATACCGGGGTGATCCAGGGCATTTCCGAAGCGCCGCAGTCGATTTCGTTTGCCGCGATGAGCCAGCGCCAGCAGGAACTGGCGAAGATCATCCTGGCCGATCCGGCGGTGGAAAGCCTGTCCTCCTACATTGGCGTGGACGGTGATAACGCCACCCTCAACAGCGGTCGCTTGCTGATCAACCTCAAGGCCCATGGCGTGCGCGACTTGAGCGCGGTGCAGGTGATCGCTCGCCTGCAACCGGCCATCGACAAGCTGGTGGGCATCCGCCTGTTCATGCAGCCGGTGCAGGACCTGACCATCGAAGACCGCGTCAGCCGTACCCAGTATCAATTCAGCATGTCCTCACCGGACGCCGAGTTGCTGGCGCTGTGGAGCGACAAGCTGGTGCACGCCCTCGGCCAGTTGCCGGAACTCACCGACGTGGCCAGCGACCTGCAGGACAAGGGCCTGCAGGTGTACCTGGTAATCGACCGCGATGCCGCCTCGCGCCTGGGCGTCAGCGTCTCGACCATCACTGACGCGCTTTATGACGCCTTCGGCCAGCGGCAGATTTCCACCATCTACACCCAGGCCAGTCAGTACCGCGTGGTCTTGCAGGCGCAGTCCGGCGAAACCCTCGGCCCGGCCGCGCTCAACCAGATCCACGTGAAGACCACCGACGGCGGCCAGGTGCGGCTGTCGAGCCTGGCCCATGTGGAGCAGCGCCAGGCGCAGTTGGCGATTGCCCATATCGGCCAGTTCCCGGCGGTGATGATGTCGTTCAACCTGGCCCCCGGGGTCGCGCTGGGCAAAGGCGTGGAGCTGATCAACCAGACCCAGAAGGACATCGGCATGCCGGTCGGCGTGCAGACCCAGTTCCAGGGCGCGGCCCAGGCGTTCGAGGCCTCGCTGTCGAGCACCTTGCTGCTGATCCTGGCGGCGGTGGTCACCATGTACATCGTGCTCGGCGTGCTCTACGAGAGTTATATCCACCCGATCACCATTCTTTCGACCTTGCCCTCGGCGGCGGTGGGTGCCTTGCTGGCCTTGCTGCTCAGCGGCAATGACCTGGGCATGATCGCGATCATCGGCATCATCCTGCTGATCGGTATCGTCAAGAAGAACGCGATCATGATGATCGACTTCGCCCTCGACGCCGAGCGCAACCAGGGCCTGGACCCGCAGACCGCCATCTACCAGGCGGCGCTGCTGCGCTTCCGGCCGATCCTGATGACCACCCTGGCGGCCTTGTTCGGTGCGGTGCCGTTGATGCTGGCCAGCGGCTCCGGCGCGGAATTGCGCCAGCCCCTGGGCCTGGTGATGGTCGGCGGGTTGCTGGTGAGCCAGGTGTTGACGCTGTTCACCACGCCGGTGATCTACCTGTATTTCGACCGTCTTGGCCGGCGCTGGCGTAAAGAGCCGCAAAGCCTGGAGCCGGTTGAACCATGAACCTGTCCGGACCTTTCATTCGCCGGCCGGTAGCGACCATGCTGCTGAGCCTGGCGATCATGTTGCTCGGTGGCGTCAGCTTCAATTTGCTGCCGGTGTCGCCGTTGCCGCAGATCGACTTCCCGGTGATCGTGGTGTCGGCCAGCTTGCCGGGTGCCAGCCCCGAGGTGATGGCGTCTACCGTGGCCACGCCGCTGGAGCGCTCGTTCGGCGCGATTGCCGGTATCACCACCATGAGCAGTTCATCGAGCCAGGGCTCCACGCGGGTGATCCTGGCATTCGATTCCGACCGCGATATCAACGGCGCGGCGCGGGAAGTGCAGGCGGCAATCAATGCGTCGCGCAACCTGCTGCCCAGCGGCATGCGCAGCATGCCCACCTACAAGAAGATCAACCCGTCCCAGGCGCCGATCATGGTGCTGTCGCTGACCTCCGACGTGTTGCAGAAGGGCCAGTTGTACGACCTGGCCTCGACCATCCTGTCCCAGAGCCTGTCCCAGGTGCCGGGCGTGGGCGAAGTGCAGATTGGTGGCAGCTCCTTGCCGGCCGTGCGCATTGAGCTGGAGCCCAAGGCCCTCGATCAGTACGGCGTGGCCCTGGATGATGTGCGCAATACCATCGCCAACGCCAACCAGCGCCGGCCCAAGGGCTCCCTGGAAGACAGCGAGCGCAACTGGCAGATCCAGGCCAACGATCAGTTGGAAAAAGCCAAGGACTACGAGCCGCTGCTGATTCGCTACCAGAACGGCGCGGCGTTGCGCCTGAGCGACGTGGCGAAGATCAGCGACGGCGTGGAAGACCGCTACAACAGCGGGTTTTTCAACAACGATTCGGCGGTGTTGCTGGTGATCAACCGCCAGTCCGGCGCCAACATCATTGAAACCGTGCGCCAGATCAAGGCGCAGTTGCCGGCGTTGCAGGCGGTGCTGCCGTCCAGCGTCAAACTCAACCTGGCCATGGACCGTTCGCCGGTCATCACCGCCACCTTGCACGAAGCCGAGATGACCCTGCTGATCGCCGTGGCCCTGGTGGTGCTGGTGGTGTACCTGTTCCTGGGCAACTTCCGCGCCTCGTTGATCCCCACCCTGGCGGTGCCGGTGTCGCTGGTGGGCACCTTTGCGGTGATGTACCTGTACGGGTTTTCGCTGAACAACTTCTCGCTGATGGCGCTGATCCTGGCGACCGGCCTGGTGGTGGACGATGCCATCGTGGTGCTGGAGAACATCTCCCGGCATATCGACGAAGGCGTGCCGCCGATGAAGGCCGCGTACCTGGGCGCCCAGGAAGTCGGCTTTACCTTGCTGTCGATGAACGTGTCGCTGGTGGCGGTGTTTCTCTCCATCCTGTTCATGGGCGGGATCGTCACCAACCTGTTCCGTGAATTCTCCATCACCTTATCGGCGGCGATCATCGTTTCGCTGATCGTGTCGCTGACCCTGACCCCGATGCTCTGTGCGCGCTGGCTCAAGCCCCATGTCAAAGGGCAGATGACCGGCCTGCAGCGCTGGAGCCACCGCATCAACGAACGCATGGTCGCCGCCTACGCCACCAGCCTGGACTGGGTGCTGCGCCATCGGCGCCTGACCCTGCTCAGCCTGTTGCTGACCGTGGGGGTGAACATCGCGCTGTACGTGGTGGTGCCGAAGACCTTCATGCCCCAGCAGGACACCGGTCAGTTGATCGGTTTTGTGCGCGGGGATGACGGGCTGTCATTCAACGTGATGCAGCCGAAAATGGAAATCTTCCGCCAGGCCGTGCTCAAGGACCCGGCGGTGCTCAGCGTGGCCGGCTTTATCGGCGGCAACAGCGGCACCAACAACGCGGTGATGCTGGTGCGCCTCAAACCGATTGCCGAGCGCAAAATCTCGGCCCAGGCGGTCATCGAGCGTCTGCGCAAGGAAGTGCCGTTGGTACCGGGCGGGCGCCTGTTCCTGATGGCCGACCAGGACCTGCAATTCGGCGGCAGCCGCGACCAGACCAGCGCGCAGTATTCCTACATCCTGCAAAGCGGTGACCTGGCCGCGTTGCGCCTGTGGTACCCCAAAGTGGTGGCCGCCATGCGCGAGCTGCCGGAGCTGACCGCCATCGACGCCCGCGAGGGGCGCGGCGCGGCCCAGGTCACCCTGATCGTCGACCGCGACCAGGCCAAGCGCCTGGGAATCGACATGGCCATGGTCACCTCGGTGCTCAACAACGCCTACAGCCAGCGGCAGATTTCCACGATCTACGACAGCCTCAACCAGTATCAGGTGGTAATGGAGGTCAATCCGAAATATGCCCAGGACCCGATTACCCTCAACCAGGTGCAGGTGATTACCGCCGATGGCGCGCGCGTGCCGCTGTCGACCATTGCCCATTATGAAAACAGCCTGGCCGATGACCGCGTCAGCCATGAAGGCCAGTTCGCCTCGGAAAACATCGCGTTCGACATGGCGCCAGGCGTGACGGTGGAGCAGGGCACTGCCGCCATCGAGCGCGCGATTGCCAAGGTCGGCCTGCCGGAAGACGTGATCGCCAAGATGGCCGGCACCGCCGACGCATTCGCCGCGACCCAGAAGGGCCAGCCGTTCATGATTCTCGGCGCGCTGGTGGCGGTGTACCTGGTGCTGGGCGTGCTGTATGAGAGCTATATCCACCCGCTGACGATTCTGTCGACCTTGCCCTCGGCCGGCGTCGGCGCGTTGCTGTCCATCTACCTGCTGGGCGGGGAGTTCAGCCTGATCTCGTTGTTGGGGCTGTTCCTGCTGATCGGGGTGGTGAAGAAAAACGCGATCCTGATGATCGACCTGGCGCTGCAGCTTGAGCGGCATGACGGCATGAGCCCGCTGGAGTCGATTCGCAGTGCCTGCCTGCTGCGCCTGCGACCGATCCTGATGACCACGCTGGCGGCGATTCTTGGCGCCTTGCCGCTGCTGCTCGGCGCCGGCGATGGCGCGGAAATGCGCCAGCCCCTGGGCCTGACCATCATTGGCGGCCTGGTGTTCAGCCAGATCCTGACCCTTTACACCACCCCGGTGGTTTACCTCTATCTAGACCGCGCGCGCCACCGCTTCAACGCCTGGCGCGGCGTGCGTACCGATGCTGCCCTGGACACTGCGCTATGAATGATTCAACCAACGCCAAGCCCCCTGTAGGAGCGAGCTTGCTCGCGAAGGTCGTCAACGATAACGCGCCGAGCTTGGAAGAACGCGGTGTCTGCACGTTTTTCGCGAGCAAGCTCGCTCCTACAGTGGGGTTGGCGTTGTTGCTCAGCGCCTGCGCCATCGGCCCCGATTACCAGCGTCCACCCGTGGTCGAACCGGCGCAATTCAAGCAAGCCCAGGGCTGGCGCCAGGCCAACCCGAGCGACTCCCTGGCCCGTGGCGCGTGGTGGGAGCTGTACGGCGACCGCCAACTGAACGAGCTGGTGGTGCGCCTCAACAGTTCCAACCAGACCGTCGCCCAGGCCGAGGCGCGTTTCCGTCAGGCCCAGGCACTGGTGCGCAGTGCTCGCGGGGCGTTTTACCCCAGCGTCGACCTGAGCGTCGGTAAAACCCGCGCCAGCCAGGGCACCGGCAGCAGCAGCGCCAGCCTGAGCAGTTCCAGCAGCGGTATTCGCGACACCCTCAATGCGCAACTGGGCGTGAGCTGGGAAGCCGACGTCTGGGGCAAATTGCGCCGTGGCCTGGAGGCCAACGAAGCCAGCGCCGAGGCCAGCACGGCAGACCTGGCGGCGATGCGCCTGAGCCAACAGTCGGAACTGGTGCAGAGCTACCTGCAGTTGCGCGTCATGGATGAACAGACGCGTTTGTTGCAAGCCACGCTGGACACCTACCAGCGTTCGCAGCAGATGACCGAAAACCAGTACCGCGCCGGTGTCGCCGGCAAGGACGCCATCGCCCAGGCGCGAACCCAGCTCAAGACCACCCAGGCCAGCCTGATCGACCTGATCTGGCAGCGTGCCCAGCTGGAAAACGCGATCGCGGTATTGATCGGCGAAGCGCCGGCCAATTTCAGTCTGGCCGTCAGCAAGGACATCCCGGCGTTGCCGCAGATTCCCGTGGGCCTGCCGTCGCAGCTGTTGGAGCGCCGCCCGGATATCGCGTCGGCCGAACGTTCGGTGATTGCAGCCAACGCCAATATTGGTGTGGCCAAGGCCGCCTACTACCCCGACTTGACCTTGAGCCTGGCGGGGGGCTACTCCAGCAGCACCTATGAAGACTGGATCAGCCTGCCGAACCGTTTCTGGTCGGTGGGCCCGAAGTTGGCCATGACGCTGTTCGACGGCGGCCAGCGCTCGGCGGAAGTCGACCGCAGCGTGGCCAGCTATGACGAAACCGTGGCCAAGTACCGTCAGACCGTACTGGATGGGTTCCGCGAAGTGGAAAATTACATGGTGCAGCTCAAGGTGCTGGCCGACGAAGCGGTGGTCAGCAACGAGGCGCTGGAGTCTGCTCGCGAGTCGTTGCGGTTGACCGAGAACCAGTACAAGGCGGGGCTGATTGCCTACCTGGACGTGGTTACCGTGCAGGCAACGGCCCTGAGTAACGAGCGCACGGTACTGAACTTGCTGCAGTCGCGGTTGGTGGCGAGTGTGCAGTTGATTGCGGCGTTGGGTGGGGGGTGGGATGGGAACACCCGTCCGGCCGACCAAGATAAGTAGGGGTAACTCAATCTCGGGATGGCCTATGCTGCTACCCGAATGACACGCCTCGGTCAATGTGGGAGGGGCGGTGCGACGATTCGACTTGCCCCCGATGACGGCCTCAGGGCCGACCAGGATCTTGTGTCGATCCTGACCCAAATGTGGGAGGGGGCTTGCCCCTGATGACGGCCTCAGGGCCGACCAGGATGTTGTGTCGATCCTGAGCCAAATGTGGGAGGGGGCTTGGCCCCGATGACGGCCTCAGGGCCGACCAGGATGTTGTGTCGATCCCGGCCCAAATGTGGGAGGGGGCTTGCCCCCGATGACGGCCTCAGGGCCGACCAGGATGTTGTGTCGATCCTGAGCCAAATGTGGGAGGGGGCTTGCCCCGATGGCGGCCTCCGAGCCGACCAGGATGTTGGATCAGATCGAGTACATATCCATTTCTGCGGTAACGGCTGCTATGGGTTCCGCTTTTACAGCGGCTCACTTTTGAAAAGCGCAAAAGTAAGCAAAACGCTCTTGCCCCACCACTCGGCACCTCGCTTAGGCTCGGTGTGCCCTCTCTCCGGCTTGAATCCGTGGGCCGCCGCAATGGGCCATCCATGGCCCAGTGCGGCTAACCCGGCGTCCTGCCGGGTTGCCCACGGATTCAAGCCTGCGTTCGGCCAGCGTGGTTTAACGGGGCGCCTAAGATCAAAAGCAGATCAAGAGCGACTCGCTGCGCATCGTGGTTAGTGTTGGGCGCTACAGTGTTGTGTAAATGCCTATGCCTATGCAGGGTGGGTTTGAGAGCATTAGTTTTTTACCCCAGTGGAACCATCTGATGCCAGACAGCGTGTCACGCCTCGTCTACCGAGCACCTGTTCCAGAAGATCTGGAACGGTTATTCGCCATCTTCGGCGATCCCCAGACCAACCTGTTCAATCCTGCCGGCCCTATGGCCGGTATCGAGGATGCCCGGCGACTGCTGGGCCGATGGATCGAGCAGTGGTCCTGCGAGGGCTACGGCTGGTGGGCGATTGCGCGGCGCGAGAGCCCCGAGCAGATCATCGGTTTCGGCGGCATTGCACCGCTCGACTATCTGACCGTGCGGCGCATCAACCTCGGTTATCGATTCGCCGTGCAAGCCTGGGGGCAGGGCTATGCCACCGAGGTCGGACGCGATGCCCTGGCGCTGGCGTTCGACACACTGGGGGTGCCAGAAGTGTTCGGACTGGTAAGACCCGATCACGCGGCGTCGATCCGGGTTTTGAAAAAAATCGGCATGCAGCCATTCGGTCTGCTGGACGACGTGCCCGGCCAAGCCCCTAGTCTGGTAATGCGCATTTGTCATCCTACAACTGTAACTACCTGAAGTTCTTTCATCCCCGGTAGAGCCTGGCTGACAGCAATCTTTGCGATTGACACTGTCAAAACGGACCGATATAAAAGTCATGGTTGTACGACGACATATGACGTTGCATATGTCCTGCCTAACAAAAATAAAAAAGTGATGCCATGAATCTGAACGAGCCCATCAGTGCCCATCGTGTTGGCCAGGCGGTCGGCAGCTATCGCTGGACGATCTGCGCGATGCTGTTTTTTGCCACGACCGTCAACTACCTCGACCGTCAGGTGCTCAGCCTGCTGGCGCCGCAGTTGTCGACGCAATTTGGCTGGAGCAATACCGATTACGCCAATATCGCGGCGGTGTTCCAGTTCGTCTACGCGATTTCCATGCTGTTCGCCGGGCGCTTTGTCGACAGGATCGGCACCAAGGCCGCTTACATCGTGGCGATCGTTATCTGGTCCACCGGCGCGATCATGCATGCGTTCTCGGTGCAGATGGGCGAGGGCATTGCGGCCGTCAGCACGGCCATCGGCCTGGCGGTGATTCCGGTGTCGATTGCCGGTTTCATGCTGTCACGCGCGGTGCTGGCGATTGGTGAGGCGGGCAATTTTCCCATCGCGATCAAGGCTACGGCCGAGTACTTCCCCAAGAAAGAACGCTCTTTTGCCACCGGCATCTTCAACTCGGGGGCCAACGTGGGCGCTATCCTGGCGCCGATCTGTGTGCCCTTGATCGCCGGCATGTGGGGTTGGGAAGCGGCCTTCATGATCATCGGCATGCTGGGTTTTGTGTGGGTGGCGGTCTGGGCCGCCGTGTACGAAAAACCGGAGCAGCAAAAGCGTCTGTCGGCCGCAGAATTGGCCTACATTCGCAGTGATCAGACCGCACAACCCTTGGCGCCAACCCCTACGGGCGCTGCGGGCGCAACCGCAAAAAAAGTCTCATGGTTCAAGTTGCTGACCTATCGCCAGACCTGGGCCTTTGCCTTCGGCAAGTTCATGACCGACGGTGTGTGGTGGTTCTTCCTGTTCTGGCTGCCCACGTTCCTGTCGGCGCAGTACGGCATGAAGGGCGCCGATATCGTGATGCCGCTGGCCGTGCTGTACAGCATGACCATGGTCGGCAGTATCGGTGGCGGCTGGTTTCCCAGCTATTTCATGGCGCGGGGCGATGCGCCGTATGACGGCCGCATGAAAGCCATGCTGGTGATCGCGCTGTTCCCGCTGGTGGTGTTGCTGGCGCAACCGCTGGGCTACATCAGCTTCTGGGTTCCGGTATTGCTGATCGGCGTGGGGGCTTCGGCGCACCAGGCGTGGTCGTGCAATATTTTCACCACGGTGTCGGACATGTTCCCGCAGAAGACCGTCGCGTCGGTGGTCGGTATCGGCGGCATGGCCGGCGGCCTGGGCGGTGTGGTGATGACCAAGATCGGCGGCTGGGTCTTTGATTACTACAAGTCCGTCAATGACATCCACACCGGCTACATGATCATGTTTGCGATCTGTGCCCTGGCGTACCTGGTGGCGTGGAGCGTGATGAAGGCGCTGAGCAGCGCCACAAGGAAATCACTGATCTGTAGCGCTGCCTGGAAACGTTGCATCGGCCAGAATGATCCGAACTGACATCACGACACCGACCAGCACTGCGGCCAGCCCTGCGGTTTCCATGGGGGCTGGCCAACGCTGATGAAACCAGAGCCCGAGCAGCGTGGCGAACAAGGACTCAAGGGCAATCAATTGGCCGCTGAGTACCATGGGCAGGCGCCGCGTCGCCGCATTCCAGGCCCAGGCACCGACGACGGTGGACATCACGGCAATCACCAGGCTCCAGGCATACAGCGCCCATGCCTGGCTCCAGCCGGCGCCAAGGGTTGGCAACCGCAACAGGCCTGTCGCGTATGTCCATGGGAGGATGAACAGCGCTGCGGCACCGGCGCCCGTCAGCATCAGGGCGGTCCACAGGCTTGTCACGTTGGCAGGCAAGTGTGCCAGCTGCTTCTGGTTGATCACGCTGAAGCCCAGCCATAAGGCTACCGCGCCCAAGGAAAAAAACAGCCCGGCCAGCCAGGATTGGGGGCTTAGCGAGGCCTGGTGGAGGCTGCTGATATTGGTCAGCAACAGCCCCAGCGTGATACAGCCCAATGGCATCACCAATAGGCGCCAGCGCAGGGTCTTATGGCCGGCATTGCCGATCAGCGCCAGCAGCACCGGGACCATTCCAACAAAAGCCGGCGTCAATACCGGGCCGCCGAATATCACGCCCGCAGCGATGCATACGCCATAACCCAGGCAGCCCCATGCGCCCAGCACTGCCGCGAGCAGGCATTGGCCGCGGCTCAGCGCACGCAGTTGCGCGCGGCACAGGATTACCCCGGCTACGCCCACTCCACCGGCCATCAGGAAGCGCACGCTCATCAGGTCGTAGACGCTGTAGGCGCCCGTGACATAGGGCGCAATGAAATTCAGCGCCCAGCCGAGCGTGGCGACGATGGCGAATATCACGCCGGCGACTACAGAGGTGTGGGAAGTGCGCATCAGGCGGGTCCATGAAGTGATGGGGTCCATGGTGCGCAGCCACGCGGGTGTGCTACAAACGAGTTCTCGGTCCTGAGTACATAACCTGAGATTATGAATCTACTTGGAAAAACCCTACCGCCTCTTGCCAGTCTGTTGCCGTTTGAAGCCGCAGCGCGCCTTGAGAGTTTTTCCCGGGCGGCCGATGAGTTGCACATCACCCAGGCGGCGGTCAGCCGCCAGATACGCGGGCTGGAAGATAATCTGGGGGTGAAGCTGTTTTATCGACGCAACCGTGCGGTGTTCCTGACTGAAGAAGGGCGCGAGTTGGGGCGGGTGGTCAGCCTTGCGTTGCAAAGCATCAGTGAGGGCGCGGCCAGCCTGAGGGCGTCCCCGCAGCGCAATCGCGTGGTGCTGCTGTGCCAGTTGTGCGAGGCGTTTTATTGGTTGATGCCGCGCCTGGCAACATTCCACCAGCAATATCCGCAGATTGAAATCCAGGTGGTGACGTGCACGCGGCCGATCACGCAGTTCAATGACCCTTTCGATGTCGCCCTGCAAAGTACCCGGCGCGCCAGTGGCGCCCATGCGCTGATGTTTACCGCCTGCGACGAGGTTTTCCCGGTGTGCAGTCCCGCTTACCTGTGCCCGGAACAACCGCTGGCGCTGGCTGAATTGGCGACCTGCACGTTTTTGCACCACAGCAGCGAACCTCCGCACCTGATGGAGTGGGATGAGTGGCTGAAGGTGTTCGGCCAGTCATTGGCCCGTGATGCGCGCGGCATCACGTTCGACAGCTACCCACTGATGTTGCAGGCCGCTGTGGAAGGGCACGGTATCGCCATGGGCTGGCGTCGTACCGCAAGCAGGCTGATTGAAAGTGGGGCATTGGTCAGGCCCTGTGCCGAAAGCGTGTTTTTGCCAGAGGCTATTTCGGTGTACAGGCAGCAAGGGGCAGGTAATCGGGATGAGGTCGTGGCATTGCTGGCCTGGCTTGAAGCGCAGTTGCAGAGTGACGGCTGACAGGGGGCGCGATGGCCCCTGTCAGTCAGTTAAGCGTACACCGTCCTCTGTAGGAGCGAGCTTGCTCGCGAAAAACTCACAGGCACCGCGTTCATTCAGAAAACACGCGTTATCGTCGACGTTCTTCGCGAGCAAGCTCGCTCCTACAAAAAGCCTTAACTGACTGGCATGCCCCTGTCAGTCCCGGTTATTGATTACGCGTAACGCGCCACACCGTGTTGGCCAAATCATCGGCGATGATCAGCGCGCCTTTCGGATCGACTGTCACGCCCACCGGACGCCCACGGGTCTTGCCGTCGTCACCGCGAAAACCGGTGGCGAAGTCGACAGGCTCGCCGGCCGGTTTGCCGTTGCTGAACGGTACGAAGATCACCTTGTAGCCCACCGGATTGTCGCGGTTCCAACTGCCGTGTTCGCCAACGAATACGCCGTCGGCGAATTTTTCGCCCATGGCCGGGATGGAGAAATCCACGCCGAGCGCGGCCACGTGGGATCCCAGGCTGTAATCCGGTTTGATCGCCGAAGCGACCTTCGCCGGGTTCTGCGGTTGCGCACGCGGGTCGACATTCTGGCCCCAGTAGCTGTAGGGCCAGCCGTAGAAAGCGCCTTCGCGTACCGAACTGAGGTAGTCCGGAACCAGGTCCGGGCCCAATTCATCGCGTTCGTTGACCACGGTCCACAACTGCCCCGAGCCGGGCTGGATGGTCAGGGCCGTAGGGTTGCGCAGGCCGGTTGCGTAGGGCCTGTGCGCGCCGGTGGCAGCGTCGATCTGCCAGACCATCGCCCGGTCGATTTCCACTTCCATGCCGCGCTCGGTGATGTTGCTGTTGGAGCCGATCCCGACATAGAGCTGGCGTCCGTCCTCGCTCACCGCCAGGGATTTGGTCCAGTGATGATTGATCTGCGCCGGCAGGTCGGTGACTTTGGTCGGAGCGCCGCTGGCCTTTGTCTGGCCGTCGGTGTAGTCGAAGCGAACCAGCGCATCCTGGTTGGCCACGTACAGTTTGCCGTCGGCGTACGCCAGGCCATAGGGCGCGTTGAGGTTGTCGGCGAACACCGTCTTGAGTTCGTAGGTGCCGTCGCCGTCAGCGTCGCGCAACAGGGTGATGCGGTTGCCGCTCTTGACCTTGGTATTGCCCTCGGCCTTGATCAGGCTGGCGATCACGTCCTTGGGCTTGAGTTTGGCCGCGCTGCCGCCACGGCCTTCGGCGACGAGGATATCGCCGTTGGGCAGGACCAGGGTCTGGCGCGGGATGGCCAGGTCGGTGGCGATGGCGGTGATGCTGTAACCCTCTGGCACCTTGGGCTTCTGATCGCCCCAGGCGACCGGCTCGGCGATCTTCATGCTTGGCAGCAGGCTGCTTTGTTGGGCCGGCAGCTTGGGATCGGGGCCGTGTGCCTGGGTCTTGTCGCCTTCGCCGCCGCAGGCGCTCAGCAACAACGCTGCGCTTAACAGGGTCAATGTGCTGGTGGTTTTCATTGGGCAGCTCCCGAACGCAGGTTAGTCAGGCCGATCCAGGTCGCCAGCATCGCCAGCAGGGTGACGACTGCCGACAGCACCAGGCCGGTCGGCATCATGGCGTAGGCATCCTTGGCGTGCTGGAAGGCGTTGATCAGCCCCAGCACCCAGGCGGCCAGCAGCAGGAGAAAGTAGGCGGCAGGACGCCCGGCCTTGCGTTGGGCGCGCAGCAGATTGACCAGGGCGAACAACAGGGCAAATCCACTGAAGACCAACGCACCGGCGATCAGCCATGAGGCGAAGTTGGCCCATTGAATCTGGTAAGTCTGGCCATAGGCAATGTCACTGAGCAGGGCGCCCAGGAACAGCGGCACGCTGCCGGCGAGCAATGTCGCATGCAGCGGGCCTGGTGTGCAGCGATAGGTGGGGAGGGTGGTCATGGGCGATGCAGCTCCTTATCGTTCGGCGGGCCTGGTGGCGATGGCTTTGCATAGAGACTTTGCATAGGAAAGGAGCTTGCTGCGTGTGAGAAAGTTCACTGAGGGTTCGTGTCCGAATATTTATCGAACCAGTCGGCGTAGGGTGTGTTCACCACGTTATAGCGGTTGAAATCCGGGCTGCCATCCGTCCACCACACCGGCCCGCGCTCACCGAGCGCGACCTTCGCGCGTTGCACTTGCTCGCGGGCCTGCTTCAACTGCTGTGTGTCGCCGCAGGTCTTGGCCGCCTTGACGGCACGCCGTGCATCCATCAACGCATCCACCCAGCGCTGGCGTGTGGGTTCATCCAGCGCCGGGTTGGTGCGTCGCCAGAGTCGGCCCTTGAGCACGAAATAGCGGCCATCCGGGGTGTCAATCATGGTGCCAGCGCAGCACCCGCAACACGCCCCACATCATCGACATCACAATCGCCAGCCAACCGGCGAACAGGCTGAAGAGTGTCATTGCAAGGTTCATAACCACCTCCATAACGTCGTCGTTCCAATGTTGTCGTGCAATAGGTGACCCCGCTGCGCACGCAGGATTCAACCGGATTGACCGAATGAACCCTTGGCGGCCTGCATCGCCTAAGCCTCTATAATCTTCCCGATGGCATATCACCAGGCGCTCCCATGACCCACCCCCGCATCGGCTTTGCATGCCAATACAGGCATCCCGAACGACTTCCGTCCGCCAGCGCCCTGAAGGCAATCGAAGGCCCGTTCAACCCGCGTACCACCACCTTGCGCTGGATGGACAGCGTCGAACCGCAGGTGGCCCGCGACAAACTGGTCGAGGTGGTCACGCACAACCTCGCCGCCCAATTGCGCCTGCTGGCCTACGTCGCCGAACTGCCGCCGACCTTGCGCATGCTGCGCCTGAGCAGTGACCTGTTGCCGTTCTACAGTCACCCGAAAGTCGCCGCTGTGTATCAGGACCCTGCCATCGCGCGCCAGTTGCAGGAGGGCTTTGCCGCCATCGGCGAGCTGGCGCGGGCCTCGGATATCCGTCTGTCGTTCCATCCCGGCCAGTATTGCGTGCTGGGCTCGGAAAACCCCGGTGTGGTGGAAAACAGCCTGGCCGAGTTCGAATACCACGCCGACATGATCCGCATGATGGGCTACGGCCGCCGCTTCCAGGACCTCAAATGCAACGTGCATATCGCCGGCCGCCTGGGCGTGGCGGGTACCCGAGCGGTGTGGTCGCGCCTGTCCGACGTGGCGCGCAACTGCATCACTTTCGAGAACGATGAGAAGACCTACGGCCTGGACCATTGCCTGCAAGTCGCCGACCTGGCGCCGGTGGTACTGGATATTCACCATTGCTGGATCAACGAGGACGAGTACATCGACCCGCACTCGCCCCGCGTCGCCAGGGTCATTGACAGCTGGCGCGGCGTGCGCCCGACCCTGCATTACTCCCAGCCCCAGGAAAGCCTGCAGGCCCTCGGGTTTGACGCCGAGCACAAACTGGAAATGTCCGCCTTGTTGAAGGTGGTTTCCAAGCGCGACCTCTACGGCCACAGCGCGCAAATGTGGAACCGCTGGACCAACGACTACGCGCTGCAGTTTCTGGATCGCTTCGACATCATGCTCGAGGCCAAGGACAAGAACGTCGCGGCCCTGGCGTTCTATGGGTATTGGCAGAGCCAATCGGCGTGAACCATGGCATGCTTCACGGCCTGACAAAAGGAACCGTCCCATGGCTACCCTGCACCTGCTCTGCGGCAAGATCGCGTCCGGCAAATCCACTCTTGCCGGACGTCTTGCCACCGATCACGCCGCTGTCCTGCTCAGCGAAGACCACTGGCTCGCGACGCTGTATCCCGGCCAGATCCAGACGATTGCCGATTACCTGACCTGTGCCCGGCAGATGCGCGGTGTGGTGGGGCCGCTGGTGATCGATCTGCTGGCGTCCGGGGTCAACGTGGTGCTGGATTTTCCGGCCAACACCCTGGCCAATCGCGAATGGCTGCTCGGCCTCGCCCAGGCCGCCAAGGCAGCGCATTGCCTGCATTACCTGGAACTGGATGACGCCGCCTGTCGTGCGCGGCTGCACGCACGCAACGCCAGCGGCGAGCATGACTTTGCTGCAACCGACGCCGAGTTCGACCTGATTACCCGCCACTTTTGTGTGCCGAGTGAGGAGGAGGGGTTGGTGATTGAGGTGCATCGGCCGTGAGCGCTGAATGTCCTATCGGTGTTGACGTCGAGGGCCACATTGTCACCGTCGATGCCGTCCCTGTGCAGCCCGAGTTCGAGCCTTTATTGAAGGATGTCCTGGCGACGCTTTCACAGCCTGCATTCGGCCTGGAGGGTATCTACCTGTACGGCAGTGTCGCCCGGGGTGATGCCAATGTCGAAGCGTCCGACCTCGATCTCACCCTGGTCCTGCGTGATCCTCCCCAGGCGGCGGTGCTTGAACAACTCGAACTGGCGCGGCTGGCACTGGAACAGCGGCATTCCTGTGTCAGCAAAATCGATTTCGACATCGGCCACCGCGCGCAGGTATTGGCGCCGGAAAACCACAATCGCTGGGGCTTCTGGATCAAGCACCATTGCCGATGTGTGTGGGGCGATGACCTTGGATTGCGGTTCGAGCCATTCCGGCCAAGCCGAGACATCGCCCTGGCGCTCAACGGTGATTTTGCGCAGGTGTTGTCCCGCTATCGCGCGACTATCCTGCACGCCGCGAACCCACTGCAGCGCCTGCGCTTGCAGCGCGAAGCCGCACGCAAGTTGATCCGCTCCACGCATACGCTGCGTTCACCCGACGCACTGATGTGGCCGCAAACGCTGGAGGAGCATGTGGCGATGTTCACCCAGCGTTATCCCACCAGAGTCGCGCAAATCGCGTATTTTCTCTTCGAAGCCAGAAACCCGAGCGCCGAGTGCGCGGCATTTTTGCAGCGTCTTGACGCTTTTGTTGTGTGGATGGCGTCGCAGTCGGAATAAACCAATACCCGAGCGCAAGGCAGGCCGCCGATTGGTAATCACACCGGCAGCAACCCCGCCTCCTGATAGCTCTCGACCAGTTCATCAAACAAACCGATATCTGCACGTGTGCGCGCAATCAATTGTGCGCCGGCGACAGCCGTGTAGATCGCGCGGGCGCGGCGCTGGCAGGTTTCTGTGTCGCCCAGTTCCAGCTCAATGAGGCGTGCGGCCAGCCACGCTACGTTGATGTCGGCGAACGCGACGATTTCTTTTTTGACCGGCTCGGGCAAGTCCTGGTACTCGGCCGCCATAAAGCTGGACAGGCACAGTCGGTTGCCGTTTTCGAGTGAGGTCCGAAAAATGCCTGGGTAGCGCCGCAGGCTGTCGCGCGGGTCAGGGGTTTCGCGGTGGATGGCTTCGAGCACGCCGGCGGTGTCTTCCCAATAGCGTTTGGCGACCGCCGCGCCGAGCTCGGCCTTGCTGGGGAAGTGGTAATAGATACTGGCGTTCTTGATCCCCACCGTTTCGCCGATGCTGCGAAAGTTGATGCCGCTGTAGCCGAAATGCTGCGCGGCGATTTTGGCGGCTTCCAGAATGGCTTCCCGGGCGTTCTCGCTCACGTATTGAGTCCTCGTGGGTTGGCGACAGGGGGACGATTCTACGCGCAAAATATTTTACCTGCCAACTGACAGGTAGTGGTTGACAGCTGCGGATAAAACTCGCAATCTTTGCCTACCACTTGACAGGTAGGCAGATAAATCATGACTTCTCAGCAAACACAGTCCACGAGCGCTCAAGACCCCGTGCTTAAAATCTACGATTGGTATAACGGGCCTTATCCGGCGCGTGTCCGAATCGCCCTGGCCGAAAAAGGGCTGCTCGCACACACCGAATTCGTCTCCATCAATCTCTGGGAAGGCAAGCACAAGCAGCCGGCTTTTCTGGCCTTGAACTACTCCGGAACCCTACCGGTACTGGCGTTGCAGGACGGCACGCTGATCGCCGAGTGCACGGCCATCACCCAATACCTCGACATGCTGGACGGCCACCTGCTGCTCACCGGCAACACGCCCAAGGAGCAAGGCCTGATTCATATGATGACGCGGCGTGCGGAAATTGAAGTGATGGATGCGGTCAGCGTCTACTTTCATCACGCCACACCGGGGCTGGGGCCTGAGGTCGAGCTGTACCAGAACGCTGAATGGGGCGAGCGCATGCGTGACAAGGCGGTAAGGGGCATGCGCCACTTCGACGCCATTCTCAAGACCCGGCCGTTCGTGGCGGGCGAGGCGTTTTCGATGGCCGACATTGCCCTGCTGGGCGGCCTGATCTTCGTGGCGTTGGTCAAGCTGGCCGTGCCTGCGGAATGTGAAGCGCTGCATGCCTGGCACGCGACGATGAACGAGCGCGCCAGCGTCAAGGCCTGGCGAGCGATGGTGCAGGAGGGCGATCTGCAAAACTGAAACGGCGGACACGCCTGATACCAGGCAAGCGCCGTAAGACGCAGGTGATTGCCCATCCGCACACGGAACCGCTACCCTTGGGTTTGAACTCCCCAGCCACCGACCGTAACAGTGAGTCACGGTCTGCACCGAATCAGGACGATGAACGATTACTCTCTGAAGCTTGCCAACTACTGGCGAAACTCGTTGGCCGACGCGGAAAACGGCAACGGTGCCTTGTCCCCCAGCCATGTCAAAACCTACGCGGTCATACCTTTGGCCGCCCTGGCCGCCGGTTGTCTGCCGGCTGAGCAGGTGGAACTCCTGTTCGCCGACGAACCGGCGCAACGGCTCGACGTGGATATCACGCTGCGCCCGTTTGTGTACGCCTCGCGCCGGGAACACCGCATGGCGCGCAGAGGGCTGCCGGCGTTCATCACACCGATCATTTGCCGGGTGTCGGTCACCCGTGACGGGCTTATCTATCCGACCGGCCCCACGCTGGTACCCCGCGACATCCTGGAACCGTTGGACCGCGACAATTTCACCATCGGCGCCCAACCTGACCTGGACAGGTTTTTAACCACGCAAGACGCACCCCGATTCGAAGTGCCGGCCCACGGCACAGAGGTGCAGCCGGACGAATATCGCGACAAATGGCTCACTTACCTGCGTTACTGCAAGACGATGTTCCAAACGGTGTGCAACGCCTGGAACGGCGAGGACGACGGTTTCGATCCGGCCAACTATTGCTACGTGTTCAAGGAGCAGAAGGCGGACGGTTTCAGTCGCAATATCGTTGCGCTATACGATCACTTGCGCCTCGCCAAACCGGAGGCGCCGTTGTTCGAGCGCTTTGCACAACGTGAACCCACGCCCGATGAACCCTGCCTGCCGGCCAATGGCCTGTTCGCCGGACGAGGCGGGCATGCCGGTGACGAATACGCGCTGGCGCCGGCCCAACGCGACAGTCTCGCGCACCTGCTGGTGGGTAACACCGGGGATATCCTCGCGGTCAACGGGCCGCCGGGCACCGGCAAGACCACATTGCTGTTGTCCGTGGTCGCGTCGCTCTGGGCCAGGGCCGCCGCCGAGGGCGGCGAGCCGCCGGTGATCGTCGCCAGTTCGACGAACAACCAGGCGGTCACCAACATCATCAAGGCCTTTGGTAAGGACTTCTCCGAAGGCACCGGCCCCTTTGCCGGGCGCTGGCTTCCCGATATCAGCAGCTTTGGCGCCTACTTTCCGACGGCCTCGGCGGAAGCGGAGATGGCCCGCACCTACCAGACCAAGAGCTTTTACCTGGCGCTGGAGACGCAGGCCTACGTCGATAAAGCGCAGCAGGCTTATCTGGCGCGCGCCGCCATCGCTTTTCCGGGACAGTCGCCGCCCACGCTCAAAAACACCGTAGACGCGCTGCAGGCGCGGATTCGCCTGCGCCTGCAGCAACTGAGTGATATCGAGCAGGGATGGGCCAGATTGCGGGTGGCGCGCGACGCCCTCAAGGCCGTGCTGGGCGATGATCCACAGGCGGCGATTGCGGGTCTAGACGCTCAACTGCGGGCATATTCGGAGCGGCTGACCAATGCCAAGGCACGTCTGAAAGATTTCAGGCATTACCTGGCCCATGAGTCGCTGGTGTATACGCTGTTCGGTTGGTTCGGCCCGATTGCCGCCAAGCGCCTGCGCCTGGCCAAACTGCACATCGATGAGGCTGACGCACAGCTGCAGGAGGCCACCGATGTGCATGACATCGAGCGCCGGTTGACGGCCGCAGTGGCGCATCACGCACAAAGCCTGAAAACCCTCGAAACCCAGCGTGAGCGTGTGGAGCAACTGCTGCGCGGCGAACAGCGTGAACTGTTGAACTGGCAGGCGGTGATTGGCCGGTTACCCCAGGCGGCCGGCAAGCCCGCCGCCCAGGTGACCCTGGAAGACTGCGACCGCTGGGCGGACACCTCGTTGCGCTTCGAGACCTTCCTGCTGACCACGCATTACTGGGAGGGCCGTTGGCTGCTGGAAGTCATCGACGAGCTGCCGCTGATTCTCAAGAGCCGCAAAAAAACCGGCCGCAAGACGTTGGAAAAAAACTGGCGCCGCTGGATGAAGCTCACGCCCTGCGTCGTGGCCACGTTCTACCGGCTACCGAGAGAGTTGTCCTGCGAGCGCCATGATGGCAACGGCCTTGTCGACGATTACGCGCTGAATTTCATCGACCTGCTGATCGTGGACGAAGCCGGCCAGGTGCTGCCCGAGGTGGCGGCGCCGTCATTCGCCCTCGCGCGGCAAGCGCTGGTGATTGGCGACACGCAGCAGATCGAGCCCATCTGGTCGGTGCCGCCGGCGGTGGATATCGGCAATCTGCTCGCCACCGGCCTGCTGTCACGCAGCCGCGTGGACGATGAGTACGAGGCCTTTTGTGACAGTGGACGCAGCGCCGCCAGTGGCAGCGTCATGGCGATTGCACAGTCCACCAGCCGCTATCATTACGACCGCGACCTGGCGCGCGGCCTTTACCTGTACGAACACCGCCGGTGTTATGACTCGATCATCGATTACTGCAACGCGCTCTGCTACAAGGGCAAGCTGCAACCACGGCGCGGCGCCAAACCCGATGGCGGCCTGCCGGGGCTGGGGTATCTGCATATCGACGGGATCTGTCAGCAAAAGCAGGGCGGCAGCCGCCATAACCTGCTGGAAGCCCAGACCATCGCGGCCTGGATCAAGGCCCATGAACAGCCACTCACTGAGCGCTACGGCAAGGAACTCTGGGAAATCCTCGGGGTGATTACCCCGTTTGGCGCCCAGACCCAGGCCATTACTGACGCGTGCAGCGCGCTGGGTATTCGTACCGGCAAAGGCGACGGCGAACTCACCGTGGGCACCGTGCACTCCTTCCAGGGCGCCGAACGGCCGGTGGTGATTTTTTCCGCTGTGTACTCCAAGCATGCCGACGGGCCTTTTATCGACCGCCGCGACAGCATGTTGAACGTGGCCGTTTCCCGCGCCAAAGACAGTTTCCTGGTGTTCGGCGACATGGACCTGTTCAGCCAGATACCCGCCAGCAAACCCCGTGGACGTCTGGCGCAGTACCTGCTGAACAGCCCGGAAAATGAGCTCACATTCGACTTCCAACCCCGAGCGGATTTGCTCACGGTGCGCACCGGCTTGAGCCACCTGCATGAATTCGCCGAGCATGATCGCTTCCTGTTGCGAACCCTGGAAACTGCGCGCCAGCAGGTGCAGATTGTCACGCCGTGGGTCAAGTTGCGCGGGATGCGCGAAAGCGGTGCCTTGGACGCGATGGGCGACACCGTGCAGCGAGGCGTGCCGGTGACGGTCTACACTGACCTGCGCTTCAACACCGAAGGTAAGCCGGCCAAAGCCGCTTACTTTCAGGATGCAATCGCAGCGCTGAAAAACCATGCCGTGCAGGTGCGCGTGGTCAACAAGGTACACAGCAAGCTGGTAATGGCCGATGAGGAACTGCTGTGTGTCGGCTCATTCAACTGGCTGAGCGCTGCACGCTCGGGCGATTTTGTGCACCATGAAACGTCCATGGTCTACCACGGGCCGGACGTCAGCAGCGAACTGGCGATCAACCGCAAGAGCCTGGCGCAACGCCTGAGCTCAAGCCAGCCCTAGTCCCGCGCAACGCTATGCCAGCGGCCGCAGGCTGTTGGCATAGCGCTACCGATCAGCAGCCCACGCGCAAAACCCTGCGACTTCCCGGCGAAAATCTTCATAATGGCGGCCATTTTGTTTAGCCCGTTATTCTGGTGTGCCCGCATGGAAATTAAGGTCAACTTTCTCGACAACCTTCGGCTTGAGGCCAAGTTCGATGATTTCACGGTGATTGCCGACCAGCCGATTCGCTACAAGGGCGACGGTTCGGCGCCGGGGCCATTCGATTACTTCCTGGCTTCGTCGGCGTTGTGTGCGGCGTACTTCGTGAAGCTGTACTGCGCCACGCGCAATATCCCCACGGACAATATTCGCCTGTCGCAGAACAACATCGTCGACCCGGAAAACCGCTACAACCAGATCTTCAAGATCCAGGTCGAGCTGCCGGCGGACATTTCCGACAAGGACCGCCAAGGCATCCTGCGTTCCATCGACCGTTGCACCGTGAAAAAAGTAGTGCAGGCCGGACCGGAGTTTGTGATCGAGCAAGTGGACAACCTCGACGCCGACGCCCAGGCGCTGTTGATGCCCAACTCGACGTCGGAGGCGGGCACCTACATCGCCGGCAAGGACCTGCCGCTGGAGCAGACCATCGCCAATATGTCGGCGATCCTGGCGCGCCTGGGCATGAAGATCGAGATCGCCTCGTGGCGCAACATCGTGCCCAACGTCTGGTCGCTGCATGTGCGCGATGCCCACTCGCCGATGTGTTTCACCAACGGCAAGGGCGCGACGAAGGAGGGCGCGCTGGCGTCGGCACTGGGCGAGTTTATCGAGCGGCTCAACTGCAACTTTTTCTACAACGATCAGTTCTGGGGCGAAGAGCTGGCCAATGCACCGTTCGTGCATTACCCGGATGAGCGCTGGTTCCAGCCGGGTCCGAACGACGAGCTGCCGAGTGAGATCCTCGACGCCTACTGCCGCAAGGTCTACGACCGCGATGGCGGGCTGCGCGGTTCGCACCTGTTCGACACCAACTCGGGTAACGAAGCGCGGGGCATTGTCTCGCTGCCGTTTGTGCGCCAGTCCGACGGCGAGGTGGTGTATTTCCCCTCCAACCTGATCGAAAACCTCTACCTGAGCAACGGCATGAGCGCCGGCAACACCTTGGCCGAAGCCCAGGTGCAGTGCCTGTCGGAGATTTTCGAGCGGGCGGTGAAGCGCGAAATCATCGAAGGCGAATTTGCCCTGCCGGACGTACCCGCCGATGTGTTGGCCAAATACCCTGGCATCCTCGCCGGTATCGAGGGCCTGGAGGCGCAGGGCTTCCCGGTGCTGGTCAAGGATGCGTCCCTGGGCGGTGAATTCCCGGTGATGTGCGTGACCCTGATGAACCCGCGCACCGGCGGTGTATTCGCCTCGTTCGGCGCGCACCCAAGCTTTGAAGTGGCGCTGGAGCGCAGCCTCACCGAACTGCTGCAAGGCCGCAGTTTCGAAGGTTTGAACGACTTGCCGCAGCCGACCTTCGAAGGCCAGGCGGTCACCGAGCCGAACAACTTCGTCGAGCACTTTATCGACTCCAGCGGTGTGGTGTCGTGGCGCTTCTTCAGCGCCCGGTCGGACTACGAATTCGTCGAATGGGACTTCTCCGGCCACGGCGAAGACTCCAATGTCCAGGAAGCCGCGACGCTGTTCGGTATCCTGGAAGGCATGGGCAAAGAGTCGTACATGGCGGTCTACCAACACCTGGGCGCCACCGCCTGCCGCATCCTGGTGCCGGATTATTCGGAAATCTACCCGGTGGACGACCTGATCTGGGACAACACCAACAAGGCGCTGTTCTTCCGCGAAGACATCCTCAACCTGCACCGCCTCGATGAGGACGCGTTGCAGGCCTTGGTCGAGCGCCTGATCGAAAGCGAGCTGGACGACTACACCGATATCACCACCCTGATCGGCATCGAATTCGACGACAACACCGCGTGGGGCCAACTGACCATCCTGGAATTGAAACTGCTGATCTTCCTGGCGTTGAAGCAGTATGAAGAGGCCAAGGAATGCGTGGAAATGTTCCTGCAGTACAACGACAACACCGTCGAGCGTGGGCTGTTCTACCAGGCGATGAACGCGGTGCTGGAAATGGAACTGGACGACGACCTGGAACTGGCCGACTACGAAGCCAACTTCCGGCGCATGTTCGGCAATGAACGCATGGACGCAGTGATCGGCTCGGTCGAGGGCAGTGTGCGCTTCTATGGGCTGACACCGACCAGCATGAAGCTGGAAGGGCTGGACCGGCATTTGCGCTTGATCGACAGCTACAAGAAGCTGCACAGCGCACGGGCCAACATCACCCAGGCCTGATTAGCACAACCAATGTGGGAGGGGGCTTGCCCCCGATAGCGGTGGGTCAGTTGCCAACAAGCTGGCTGATCCACCGCTATCGGGGGCAAGCCCCCTCCCACATTTGATCGATTTCTGACTTTAGATGTGTGCCAGGGCCTGAGGCCAAATCCGCCCGCGCCGCTTAACCTCGGGCCGATTAGCATAACCAATGTGGGAGGGGGCTTGCCCCCGATAGCGGTGGGTCAGTTGCCAACAAGCTGACTGATACACCGCCATCGGGGGCAAGCCCCCTCCCACATTTGATCGATTTCTGACTATTAGATGCGTACCAGGGCCTGAGGCCAGATCCGCCCGCGCCGCTTAACCTCGGGCCGATTAGCATAACCAATGTGGGAGGGGGCTTGCCCCCGATAGCGGTGGGTCAGTTGCCAACAAGCTGACTGATACACCGCCATCGGGGGCAAGCCCCCTCCCACATTTGATCGATTTCTGACTATTAGATGCGTACCAGGGCCTGAGGCCAGATCCGCCCGCGCCGCTTAACCTCGGGCCGATTAGCATAACCAATGTGGGAGGGGGCTTGCCCCCGATAGCGGTGGGTCAGTTGCCAATAAGCTGGCTGATCCACCGCCATCGGGGGCAAGCCCCCTCCCACATTTGATCGATTTCTGATTTTAGATGTGTGCCAGGGCCTGGGCCAGATCTGCGCGCAAATCCTCTACATCTTCAACCCCCACCGACAAGCGCACCAACCCATCCCCAATCCCCAACTGCGCCCGCGTTGCCGCCGGGATGCTCGCGTGGGTCATGATCGCCGGGTGTTCGATCAGGCTTTCCACGCCACCCAGGCTCTCGGCCAGGGCGAAGATTTTTACGTTTTCCAGAAAGCGTGTGGCGCCCGCCAGGTCGCTGTTCAGGTCCACCGAAATCATCCCGCCAAACCCGCGCATCTGCCGTTTGGCCAGCTCGTGCTGCGGGTGGGATTTCAAGCCCGGGTAGTGCACCCGCGCCACCTGCGGCTGCTGTTCCAGCCAGGTCGCCAGTTCCAGCGCGTTGCTGCAATGGCGCTCCATGCGCAGGGCCAGGGTTTTCACGCCGCGCAGGGTCAGGAATGCATCAAAAGGCCCGGCGATGGCGCCCACCGAATTTTGCAGAAAGCCCAGGCGTTCGGCCAATTCCGGGTTGTCGCCAACAACGGCGATGCCGCCGATCACATCCGAGTGGCCGTTCAGGTACTTGGTGGTGGAGTGCACGACGATGTCGCACCCCAACTCCAGCGGTCGCTGGATCCACGGGCTGGCGAAGGTGTTGTCGGCCACGCACAGAATGCCGCGCGCACGGCACACGCGGGTAATGGCGCTGAGGTCGGTGAGGCTGAGCAGCGGGTTGCTCGGCGTTTCGACCCAGACCATGCGCGTGTCGTCTTGCAGCGCCGCTTCGAAGGCCGACACGTCACTCAAGTCTACGTAGCTGAACCGGTGCCCGGCACTGCGCTGGCGCACCTTGTCGAACAGGCGGAAGGTGCCGCCATACAGGTCATTGCCGGAAACGATATGCGCACCGGCATCGAGCAACTCCAGCACCGTGGAAATCGCCGCCAGCCCGGAGGCAAACGCGAAGGCCTGAGTGCCGCCTTCAAGGTCGGCCACGCAACGCTCCAGCGCAAAGCGCGTGGGGTTGTGGGAGCGCCCGTAGTCGAAGCCTTTGTGCACGCCAGGGCTGTCTTGCAGGTAGGTGGAGTTGGCATAGATCGGCGGCATCAGCGCGCCGGTGGTCGGGTCGGGGGACTGTCCGGCATGAATCACACGGGTGGCAAACGCGCTTTTATCGGGCTGACTCATGCAAGGGATCTCCGTAGATGGTTGAGCAGGTCGACGCGGGTGATCAGGCCATGGAAGCCTGACGCATCGGCAATGATGGCGACCAGGCCGCGATCCAGTTCCGCCTGCAGTTCGGCCAGGCTGGCGCCGGGGGCCAGGGTGTGCGGGGTGCGGGTCATGGCGCTGGCCACGCTCATGGAAAAATGCGCGGCGTCCTGATGCAGGCCCAGCAGCAGATCGGACTCATCGATAACGCCCGCCAGTTGCTGGCCGTCGATCAATACCGGCAGTTGCGAGACATCCGCCAGGCGCATGCGCTGGAAGGCGGTGAGCAGGGTGTCGTCAGGGCTGACGCTGATCACCCGGCCATCTTCGAAACGGCGGGCGATCAGGTCGCGCAGGTCGCCGTAATGCTTGTACTGCAACAGCCCTGCGTCGTTCATCCATTGGTCGTTGTAGACCTTGGACAGGTAGCGCGTGCCGGTGTCGCACACGAACGTCACCACGCGCTTGGGCTCGGTTTGCTCGCGGCAATAGCGCAGCGCGGCGGCGAGCAGGGTGCCGGTGGAAGAACCGCCAAGAATGCCTTCGGCCTTGAGCAGTTGGCGGGCATGGTCGAAGCTTTCTTCATCGCTGATGGAGTAGGCGTGGCGCACGCTGGACAGGTCGGCAATCGACGGGATGAAATCCTCGCCGATGCCTTCCACGGCCCAGGAGCCCGGGATTTCAAGCCGACCGCTGCGGCTGTACTCGGCCATCACCGAACCCACCGGATCAGCCAGCACCATGGCCAGTTCGGGCTGCACGCGCTTGAAGAAACGGGTCAGGCCGGTGAGGGTGCCGGCCGAGCCGACGCCCACCACAATCGCATCGACATCATGCTGGGTCTGCGCCCAGATCTCCGGTGCGGTGCTGGTTTCATGGGCCAGCGGGTTGGCCGGGTTGTTGAACTGGTCGGCAAAGAACGAACCCGGAATATCCTTGGCCAGGCGCGTGGCCACGTCCTGGTAATACTCGGGATGCCCCTTGCCCACATCGGAGCGGGTGATATGCACCTCGGCGCCCATGGCCTTGAGGTGCAGCACTTTTTCCGTGGACATCTTGTCCGGCACCACCAGCACCACCCGATAGCCCTTGGCCCGACCGACCAGCGCGAGGCCCAGGCCGGTGTTGCCGGCGGTGGCTTCTATAATGGTGCCGCCAGGGAGCAGGCGGCCGTCGCGCTCGGCGGCGTCGATCATGGCCAGGCCGATACGGTCCTTGATGGAACCACCGGGGTTTTGCGATTCAAGCTTGAGAAACAGCGTGCAGGGGCCGGTGTCGAAGCGGCTGACCTTGACCAGCGGCGTGTTACCAATCAGTTCAAGTACGGCGGGGCGGGAGAGGGTAGGCATGTCGTCACCTGGGTTGCGGGATGGGCACAGGGCGGGGCACAGCAAATCACAGCATGGCTTGAAACATAGGCCGGTATCGCCAGGCTCGCAACCGGGCGGTCCGATGCATGACTTTTTTTGGCGCATGGGCGATGGGACAGCGCAAAATCGGGGATTGCGATGCAGATCAACTGTGGGAGCGCACGAGCCTTGGCGAGGCCGCGATGGCGGCGGCACTGCTGGCATTCAGGTTACCTGACCCACCGCTATCGCGGCCTCGCCAAGGCTCGAGCGCTCCCACAAAGCCGGCGCGTGTTCTCTCACAACTGCTGGGCGATCGCGGCCTTGTCAATCACCGACCAGACATGAGCGAATTTCCCGTCGACGCATTCATAGAACACGTTCTCGTCGAACACCACCGTCCTGCCATTGATCGGCAGGCCGAAAAATTCACCCCTGGGGCTGACCCGAAAGTTCAGCCGACTGGCGACCGTCGGCGGGTCGGCAACCAGCAACTGAATGCGGAACACCAGGTCGGGAATTTCCCGGAAGTCTCGCTCCAGCATCGCCCGATAACCCTCCAGGCCGACCGGGCTTGCGTTGTAGGTGACATCCGAGTGGACAAAATCACCCAGGTGCTGCCAATCCTGGCGATTCAGACAATCGATATAGCGTTTGTAGAAGCTGGCGAGTTGGTCGCGGGTCATGGGCTACTCTCTTCGGTTAAACGCGCTCATCCACTATCGTCGGCAAATGGATGCCTGCGCAAGTGCGTGAACCCTTACGCCGCGAACGCCAGCCCAACCCCAGCACCATCAGCAAACCCAGCCCTGCCATCAGCGCACCGGCCAGGGAAATGGCGGGATAGCCGAGCCCGGCGTTGATCACCGCGCCGCCCACTGCCGCGCCAATCGCGTTGCCGAAATTAAAGGCACCGATGTTCATCGCCGAGGCCAGGTTGGGTGCAGCTTTAGCCGCCTCCATCACGCGCATCTGCAACGGCGGCACCAGGGCAAAGCTGGCGGCGCCCCACAGCAGGATCGACAGTGCGGCAGGCAGCGGCCATTGCATCAGCACCGAGAAGGCCAGCAGCACGGCGATCAACACCACCAGCGACGTGATGAGCGTGCGGTCCACCGAGCGATCCGCAGACTTGCCGCCCCACACGTTGCCCAGGGTCAGTCCGATACCGAACAGCACGAGCATGCCAGTGACGAAGTTAGTCGATGCGTGGGTGACATCCCGCAAAATCGGCGCGATGTAAGTGAATACCGTAAACATCGCACTGGAGCCCACCACCGTCAGCGCCAATGCGGCCAGCACCGGCCCGCGGCCCAGCACACGAATCTCCGCCATCAGGCTGCCGCCTTTCGGCGCGGGCGCATTCGGCAATGCCCACCATAGCGCCGCCATCACCACCGCACCCAACCCGCTGATGCCCCAGAACGCCGTGCGCCAGCCGAAGTTCTCGCCAAACCAGGTCGCCAGCGGCACGCCCCCGATGGTGGCCAGGGTCAGCCCCAGAAACATCGCCGCGACCGCACCCGCGCGTTTTTCCGGCGCTACCACACTCGCCGCCACGATCGCGCCAATGCCGAAGAACGCTCCGTGGTTCAACGACGTCACTAGCCTCGCGATCATCAAGGTCTGGTAGTTGGTCGCCAGCGCCGACAGCAAATTACCCAGGGTGAAAATCGCCATCAGCCCGATCAGCAGATAGCGGCGCGGGACCCTGGCCGTCGCCAGCGTCATGATCGGCGCGCCAATCAACACGCCCATGGCGTAGGCGCTCACCAACAGCCCGGCGGCGGGAATGGAAACGCCAAGATCAGCGGCAATACCGGGCAACATGCCCATGGGGGCAAACTCTGTGACCCCGATGCCAAAGGCACCGACGGACAACGCTACAAGGGGGGGATTGATACGCATGGGTGACTCCTCATCTGTGTGTCGAATGCTACAATCCAGGCTTTTCAAGCAGTAGCCCTCGATTGGGAACTATACCTTTGCGCAGGAGGCAAAAATGGACGTGGGCGGCCGCTCAGGCGAGATGGAAGTGTTCACCCTGGTCGCCGAACACGGCAGCCTGTCCGGCGCGGCGCGCGCCCTGGGGCTGACGCCTTCGTCCATCAGCCGCATCATCACCCGCACCGAACAGCGCATCGGCACCCGGCTACTGCTGCGCACCACCCGCGCCATCACGTTCACCGCCGAAGGCGAAGCCTACCTGCGCGGCGCCCGGCGCATCCTCGCGGACATGGCCGAAGTCGAAGACGCCATCACCGACCAGGGCGCCCCACGCGGCCGCCTGCGAGTCAGCGCAGCACTGGCCCATGGCCGCATGACCATCGTCCCACTGATCGCCGCCTTCAGCGCCCGCTATCCTGCCATCGTGGTCGACCTGATGCTCGGCGATGAAGTGGTGGACATCCTCAGCGGCCAGGCAGACGTGGCCATCCGCTTCGGCCCACTCCCCGACAGCCCCTTGACCGCCCGACACATCGGCGCCACTGGCCAAGTCATCGTCGCCTCCCCGGACTACCTGGCCCGGCACGGCACTCCGGTGACGCCGCAGGATCTACTTCAGCACAACTGCCTGCGCTTCAACTTCCGCCGGGCGGCTCCCGACTGGCCGTTTCGCATGGACGGGCGGGAGTTTTCGCTGAAGGTGGCGGGAACGATTGAAGGGAACAGCGGCGAGGCCTTGGCGCAATTGGCGAAGCTGGGGGCGGGGATTGCGCGGGTAGGGACGTTCAGCGTGGCGCAGGATCTTGAACGCGGCGACCTGGTGCCGTTGCTGGAGGCTTACAACCCGGGGGATGTGGAGCCGATTCATGCGGTGTTTGTGGGAGGCACGGCGATGCCCGCGCGGGTGAGGGCGTTTGTGGATTTTTTGGTGGAGCGGCATGGGGGTTGACGATATCCCCGGCTGTATCGCTTGGCGGATAGTTGGTATATGTCGGTAAGCCCGGGGGCTACGGTGATCATTCGTGACGCCAGGACCGGCGAAGAACTGCGCAGTGAAAGTCCATATCGCTGCCGTTGAACCATAAAAAGGGATTTCCATGAGAACGTTTCTGATCGCAGGCCTGGCCTTAGCCATGAGCGGTTGCGGCAATATTTCCAACATCCGTGCTTACTCCACGGCCTATGTTGAACCCGCCTCGGGTGATACCGCGCGCTTGCGCATCATCACCAATGGCATGGCGCGTGGCGTACCGGGCCGCGACTGCATCGACTGGCGCGTTCCCGGCGCCGGGGTGATGGCCGTGTCCGAATCCGGCTTTGCCGATCAAAATAATGGTCGCAGCCTGGGCATGCCCGAGAGCAACCACCGAGTGGAAGGGCAAGCGCTGGCGCGTACTGAACTGAAAGTGCCGGCGGGTAAACCTTTCGCGATGAACTTCCAGAGTGAAGGCTACGCCTCCGGCGGCTATTCCTATAGTTGCCGGCAAAGCTTTCGCTTCACCCCGAAGGTAGGCGAGGACTATGAGCTGATCCTGCTGGACAGTGGCCAGTGCCTGGTCGCGTTGCAACGCTTGAATCCAACCGGGAAACCTGAAAACGAGACTGCCGAGAAGGCAGGGCTCTGTAGAGCGATGGATGTTTTTTAGTTCAGTACGCCCGTACTCATTACAGTAACGGGCGGCTCTTGGCTGACTGAAGGGCTTTGGAGCAGTTCGCTTTGGGACGATTTCTGCTTCTCATGAAAGGCTTGAATCGACCCAGAGTGGGTGAAAACCCTTCGTCATTGATCCGTGCAGTGACACATTGGTTGCTTTGAACTGGTCAGACCGTCGAAAGAGCAATCGCTTTTTTCAAGACCGCTTGTAACATCTGGTCCGGTGATTGTTCCTTGTTAAAGAAGCTCGGGGAAAATTTATCAGAGTCATTTTCAGTCGATTGCCTGAGCAGGGCGAGCGGCCCCGATTGTCCTAACTGCTCTTGGTAAAGACTTTTTATACTGTCCCTAAAGCCATCAGGGTATGCCGCTTTCTCGACCGCTGGAAGATCATCGAAATAGTCCATGATGCCTTTGAATATTTCACTGTTGTCACCGCCGTTCGTTATAGTGGCGTACAACTTGGAAAAATAGGTTTCATCTTGCTTGCTAAGCTCCCCATAAGCAGCATATCGTTCTGCATCCGTATAGGTTCCTGAATCATCATAAACAATATTGCTTAGCCCGTTTCGGGCCATACCTTCAAATGGGTTTGGAAGTTTTTCGGGGGGGCGCTTAGAAAGCCCAATTGCGTAATCCAGTGACTGCTGACCTAACGCCAAACGGGCAGGGTCGTCTGTTTTGGGAAGTAGATCCTCATTATTAAGATTCCCGCCAGCAATCCGCTGCCCGAAATTGTACATATCGCTCTGACCTTTTGCATATTGTCCTTTTAAATCCCTATTGGACATAGAGGCTTGTTTATCATCAGCGTTACTTAATGCGTACAGTGCCCGTGCAGAATCGGAGATTGTGACGGTCTCCGCCGTCTTGGGGGCGGCATCCCTTGAAGGTAAATTTACAGGGTTGGACGAAGGAAGCTTCTCTTGTGTAGAAACCTTTGCTTGTGTACTGGCTTGATACGATTTGATCGAAATATCCATGGTGATACTCCATGCGCTGAAGATAGCTCGAAAGCTATCTTCAGCTAGGTGCCTATACAAATGTCGGATTATTTGATTTCAAATTCGACAGTGTAGTTATAGGGAGGCGCCGATTGAATTGCTGTGATAGTGGCGTTGCAAGTAGCGTTATCGGAGCCAGCGCTAGTGCCCATTTTAGTCCAGCTAGGAGCTTTAGTCGTTGGATTGACTTTGTGGCTTGCTGCAAAACGACATTTCTTATTACCTGACGTATAGACGAATCGCATTCCTGAAACCGTATCCGCGACACTGGCCAGGGCAAATGTTGTCGTTGCAGAAGGCAGAATCGTACTTGGGGTGGGCGCTACACTCCCTGAAAAGTACTCGAAAGTGTACGCGGCTGGACCGGTCGTAGAGTTCTTCACCTTTACGGTGACGATTGTGCCTGCTTGGGCAGATGCAATCATAGAGGCGAATAGAGTTGCTGCCCCGAACACTTTAGCGAATCTCATAAATATCCCTTTAATTTGATAATCACTATGACTCTTGTCCTTGCGCGTCGTCTTGTATGGAAAAGACAGCGAGACTCAACCTTTATAGCGGCAGGTAATCAGAATTCTTTAAGCCAAGGGTTACTGTTTTTGACATATCGGATGAATAAAGATTTCACAACCTGCCGGAACTAACACATATCCAGCCTGCAACCCTTAAATTTCAATAGCTTGCGCAGTGGTGCCGGTTGCCGCAACCGGCTATCACAGTCTGGACCCAAAGCTGACGGAGGCGACAGGCAGCTATCGGCCAGAAGCGGACCTCAATGAGCAATACAAGAAGTAGCCATCGCGCAGATCTTGTCCCATTGCCAACCAAGCACCGTGCAGATACTGTCCACTTATGAATCAGCTACGTATTGCCTCGACCACCACTACCACGACCGCCCGAGGCGGGTCGTGAGAGGTGTCGTGAGCCAATAACGCACGAACTTCAAAGGCCCGCCAGTGATGGAGAGGGCCTTTTCTTTTGCCCTTGTGTCGCTGGTCCAAACGCAAGGAAAAGCACTATGCATGCACTGTTGATTCTCGATATGCAGGTTGGATTGTTTCATGGCCCAGATAAACCATGGGCTGGTGAGGCGCTGCTAAATACGTTGAATAGTCTGTTGAATAAAGCCCGCAGGGCCGGCACGCCAATTTTTCTTGCTCGCCACGTGGGGCCGCCCGGCTCGCCTATCGAACCTGGAAGCCCGTTGACGCAACTGGTGCAGGAACTGTTGCTGCAAGGCGACGAAGTGATTTTCGAAAAAAGCCGACCTAACGCTTTCGCCATGACTGACCTGGCCGATCGACTAAAGGCTTGTGGTTCTCAAGGCGTGGTTATTGCCGGAATGAAGACCCAGTATTGTGTCGATAGCACCTGCCGCGCCGCACAAGATCTTGGATTCGATGCAGTGCTGATCGCCGATGGTCATAGCTGCACTGACACTCCCGCATTGAAGGCTGAAAGTATCGTCGCTCATCACAATGCAACCCTGGCGGGCCCATTCTGTCGTGTCGTTCATGCTGAGGACTGGCGTTTTTAACCTGCATTGATAGATCGACTCAAGTTCTGGGTCGATCTGTCCGTTTTGGGTCGATTGCAGCCCTAAGCATCGGGCGGCTATCGGCCAAAAGCTGCCGCTCACTTGAGATAAATTTCGAACGCCCCAAAGCCTGTTAACATGCGTCTCAACGCGCACATTGACCTATTCGAAGAAAATCTTTAAGCGCCGCCTGATAGAGCTTAAATGGCTGATTGTCCGTATTGAATAGTGCAAATGGAATCAACGTGAGATGTGAAAACGACGTAGAGTTTATCGTGTAGGTTTTCTGCCTGCAAAAGCGCTGATCCTTATTCAATATAAAATCAAACTTGAAAAGGTTAGTCCGCGTACACCAACTGGGGATCAAACCCAGACTCAAGCCCGTCAGGTAATCTTGTCCGCAAGCGCCGCCAGATGAGAACTCCGAGATCTTTATTTCTAACGCCGGCAGGGTTGGGGCGGCGAGGCTGGAGCCCGTATCCCGTGCATCGGGAACAACCTTGAGTGTCGCTGCGTATGCGCCTTTGCCGAAGCGACTGTTTTTCCATGGGGAGTTTATTGCGTAACTGAAGCTGGAGATGATTTCTTGTGTTTCGGGTTCAGCGGGTTCGTGGATTGTCGGCTGGGACGAATAAGATGTGCAGCCGGAACAGAATATCGCAATGCTGACAAACACCAACCCATTGGCTTTTAAGCGACGCATACTCAGCTTTCCCTAACTATCAATTAGCCGACATTCCTGTGACTTAATACCGTATAGCATCTTATCTACACACCATATTGCTGAATCAGAATAACAGGGCAGGCTGTACGCGCGACACATCGGGAGAGAGAAAAGGCCGCGGCGATGCTTTCTTTGCCCCAATCCAATGCGAGCCCGCGAACTGATCGCCGCCGGGTTTCTGGACCCTGCCATCGGGAGCGTGACGCATGCTTATCAACTGGATGTGAGGTCGCTCGATAACCCCGACAGAGTGTTCGGAATGTCGCCCGGGCAGTTGCAGGGGCGACTCGCCGCTGTCGCCATGAGGGTATGGGGCAACGGCACCCGCCCTCCGCTAACGCGGCCTTTTATCCAAGTTAAATTTGCTCAACAATTCGGCACCGTCAGTGACACCAAGAATCTGATCGATTGCAGCGATTTTAAAGCTTGCATTGGCGATCTGAAAATCTGCGTTGTTGTATGCAGCCTCGGCCTCATTGTGGAGCGCGTAAGCCATGTGCGCCGCGACACGAACGCTCATGGAAGCATCTACATCTGTGCCCAGATAATCGGCAAGCAATGTCCTGATCTCAAGCAGTGCGAGCGCGAGTAGCCTGGTCTGGTCAGTTTGCATAAAATGATCCCGTATTCTAAAAACGAGAGTGCTAGTGAATTCGTAAGGTTACATAAACGCTCGATCGGGCAAAAGTGACGATTGGGGTCAGGCGTCTATGTCATTTATCAGTTCGCGCCAGACATCCCTGGCCTTCTGTTCCGAGGTAAAAACTTGTACTTTTGGATGCCAGAACTCTCCCTCAATTACGATGCATTCCAGGGTAGAGTCTTGAAACGTAAAGACATAATGGATGGCATCTTCTAGAAATCGCTGTTTATCGTGTCGCGGATGAATGGCGTTTCTCTGCTCAAGCTCTGCTAGCCAAGGCGAATTATCTATTCGATGAATGTGGTAATGCTTGAGGCCAAGTCTAATAAGCGGATGTCCCCCCAAAGCCTCGTCGTTTGGGGCGCCGAACTGAATTTTTTTAACCAGGGGGAAATGGATTACAACTATTTGTTCCCCAGCGGTGCAATACCGTAAACATAGCTGCGTGTCGGTGGCAAACACCACGGGTTCGGGGGATGTACTTGGTTGTGGCCAGCGGTCGAGCAGCACTACTGTTGCAAATGACATATCGAAGCCTAGTGAATAAACAGGGGGCAATCAGAGTGGGAGAACGACGCGTTGTCGTCAAATGTTTCTGATCGCCACGGGTTGGTTATGGCCGATTGGAGTCGATTCCTGCCCGACCATGCATCATCATGCTCGCCACGACCCCATCGTGGCATGGAAGTCGTAAACGCAGAAACCTCCTGTCTGCAAAAAATAAGCTTTATGAAATGGAAGTCATCTCATGTTCGAACGTAACAAACTGGTTCCAGAGTTAATGGTAACCAACCTGGAGAGCAGCTTGGCTTTTTGGGTTTCTTGCCTAGGGTTCAAAGTGGTTTATCAACGCCCGGAAGATAAATTTGCATATCTTGATTTGAACGGTGCTCAAGTAATGCTTGAACAGATTGATTCGGACGCGGGGCAATGGTTGACGGCGCCGTTGACCAGGCCGTTTGGAAGAGGCATGAACCTGCAGATAGATGTTGAGGCTGTCGCCCCCATCATCCGAAAACTTGATGATGCTGGATATGTGCTCTATCGAGAATGCAAAGACACCTGGTATCGGGCTGAAGATGTAGAAGTAGGGCAGCGAGAATTCATCGTCCAGGATGCCGACGGTTATCTCGTAAGGTTGGTAGAGCGGTTGGGCGAGCGACCAGCGTGCTTAATCTGAATCTGGACCAGGCCTAACGTCCGCAGGACGAAGAACCTGCGGGCGCGATTTGTGTGTATGAAGAAGACTATGGGGTGCAGACCATTACTAATCAGGGAAATCAGGGAAATCAGGGAAATCAGGGGCAGACCACACTCTATATATGGGTGGTCTGACCCTGAGGGATCCCCACAAATTCACCCTAAGCTCTGCGCTTGATGGCGCACCTCATCACGCAGAGCCCGCTCCAATATTTCCATG
>NZ_CVTN01000075.1:160402-206172 GCF_900004915.1 Pseudomonas sp. 31 R 17 | reverse complement strand
ATTGCCGGCGGCGCCCTGCAAACCGCACGCAGCTATGGCAGTCGCCTGCTCGGCAAGATCAAGGGCCAGCGCGAGCTGACCGTCGACGACAGCGTGCTGCGCCTGCTCGCCCTGCGCCAGCGCCAGTTGGTCAAGGCCTTGAACCTGCGCGGCCATGCGGCCATGCACAGCATCAAAGTCGACACGCCCCAGGACAAGACCTGGCGCGAAGGCAAGCTGCCGGACGCATTGAACAGGGCCCGCGCCTATCCGCAATGGTCGTCGCTCAACCCACACCCCAAGTTGAACCAGACCGAGCGTCAGGAGCAAATCCAGGCGCTGGCTCAGCGGCTGGACGCGTCCTGATCGGCCAATAGTCGCAGGGCCTTGGCCTTGAGCACTTCAAGGTCCAGCACCGAGACGTGCATCTGCTTGGCCTGTTCGTCCCAATGGCGCATGCGCAGGCTGATGTGACAGAGCGGGTCCTGCTCGAATGCCTGTGCTTGCTGCGCGGTCATCACTCCTCCCTGATACGCCAGCGTGCGGCGGCTGGCCTCGCTCAACTGTGCGTAATAGTCCGGCTGCTTGAAGGTCAGGTAGCGCTTGGCTTGTACGTGATATTCCACCAACTTCGCCATGCGTTCGCTGAAGCCCGCACGGCGCAGGTAGTCTGCGCCAAGCCGCTCATGGCTGAGCACGCCATACCCACCCATGCCCTCGCCACCCTGACCACAGAGGTGGCCGATATCGTGGAAGAACGCCGCCAGCACCACTTCATCGTCGAAACCTTCGGCCATCGCGAGCTGCGCGGCCTGGGACATGTGCTCGATCTGCGACACCGGCTCGCCGATGTAATCGGCCGTGCCATGCCGTTCGTACAGGCCGAACAGCTCGGCAAGCAAGCGCTCCCGAGTCATTACGCCGGCCCCCACACTGTGGTGATATTTCGCTCGGCCATCGCCGGGCCCACGCTCATGCCCACACCGGTATGCATCAACGCGGCGCTGATGCCCGCAGCCGCCTGGACAAAAGAAAACGGCGCGGGCCCACGCGAGCCATACACACCCTGCCAACGCTCCACCACCTGGATCTTGCAACCCAGGGTCTGCTCGGCCAGCTCGATCAGCCAGTCATCGATCTGTTCGGCGTTGAAAGGCGATGCATCGCTGCCGTAATCATGGGAATCGCCGATGATCAACTCGCCATGGGGCGTGGGGCTGATCAGCAGGTGAATCCCGTGCGCCTGCAAGTGCGGCGTTTCGCGCAGGATCTGCGCCTGTACCGCGGCGGCCCCGGGCAAGTCGGCAAACGCACCGTAATGCACGCAACTGAGGCCGGTCAGCAAGGCATGTTGCAGGTTCAGGTCATGCGCCGGCCGTGCCCGCAGCATTTGCAGGCGGCAGACTTGCGGGTTGAGTGCGGCCATCGAATCGGCCAGCAGGGTCTGGTAGTCGTGACCGGAACACACAATGATCTGCTCGCCGCGAAAACGCCCCGCCGTGCTGTGCAACTGGCCCGGCTCGACGTCATGCACCAGGGTGGAAAAGTGAAACTCCACGTTCAGCGCTTGCGCCAGGTAGTTGATCAGCGCCGGAATCGCTTCGCGTGAATAGAGTTGCTGGTCGTCCCTGCCATGCAGCGCGGCGCGGTGATGGCGGAACTGGCCGGCGTACAGGTCATTCAAGGCCGCGCCTTGCAGCAGCTCGACGTTGTAGCCGTGCTCGCGGGCACGCCCGCGGCAAAAGGCTTCGAGCAGATGCACTTCGGCTTCGGTACGGGCGAACAGGTAGGAGCCATTGCGCTTGAGCGCAAGGCCGGCCACCTGCGCCCAATGTCCCCAGATAGCGCGGCTTTCCCTTGCCAGGTCGAGCATCGGCCCCGGCGGTTGGCCGGTGACCAGCGCCTGGCCGAAGTTGCGCACCGAGGCGCCCAGGGGCGTGGCGCTGCGTTCGAAGACCTTGACCTTGAGGCCGCGCTTGGCGGCGGCGTAGGCATGGGAGAGGCCGAGGATGCCGGCGCCGACAATCAGTAAATCTGTCATGGAGTATGCAGCCCTCTGTAGGAGCGAGCTTGCTCGCGAAAGTCGCCAACGATGACGCAGTGCGTCTGATTACCCGCGTCGCCTGTTGGTTTTTCGCGAGCAAGCTCGCTCCTACAGGTTGAGGTAAAAGTTATTGTTTCTCCGACTTCCCGTCATAACGCTTGCGCCACTCAGCCAGAATGCTGTCGCGATGCTTCGACGCCCACACAAAGTCGTTCTTGATCAACCGCTGCTCGTAATCGGCGGGCAATTCGGTCTGCGGCTTGGCGATTCCCGGTTGGGCGAGCACGGCGAAATTGTCCTTGTACAACGCCATCGCCGCCGGGCTTGCAGAGAAGTCCGCCAGTTTTTTCGCAGCCTCGGCATGGGTCGTGCCCTTGATCACCGCCGTGGCTTCGATGTCCCAGCCCAGGCCCTCTTTGGGCAGGATGATGTCCAGCGGTGCGCCCTGGCGCTTCAACTGCACGGCCGGGTATTCAAACGAAATCCCGATCGGGAACTCACCGGATGCCGCCAACTTGCAGGGCTTGGAGCCGGAGTGAACGTACTGGCCGATGTTCTGGTGCAGGTCGTCCATGTACTGCCAACCCTGCTTCTCGCCGAAGGTCTGCAACCAGGCGCTCACGTCCAGGAAGCCGGTGCCGGAGGAGGCCGGGTTGGGCATGACGATCTTGCCCTTGTACTCAGGCTTGGTCAGGTCCTGCCAGCTCACCGGCTTGCTCAGGCCCTGCTTTTCGGCTTCGACGGTGTTGAAGCAGATGGTGGCGGCCCATACATCCATGCCGACCCAGGCCGGCGGGTTGGCGGCGTCGCGGTAGTTTTTGCCGATCTTGTCCAAGTCCTTGGGCGCGTAGCTGTCCAGCATGCCTTGCTGGTCGAGTATTGCCAGGCTGGAGGCGGCCAGGCCCCAGACCACGTCAGCCTGCGGGCGGTCTTTTTCGGCCAGCAGCTTGGCGGTGATGATGCCGGTGGAGTCGCGTACCCATTTGATCTCGATGTCGGGGTTGGCCTGTTCGAAGGCCTTTTTGTAGGTCTTCAACTGTTCGGCTTCGAGGGCCGTGTACACGGTCAGCTCAGTCTTGGCGAAGGCATTCAGGCTGAATGCAGTGAGTACGGCAGCGACCAGCGCCAGGGGCTTGAACATGGAATACCTCCTTTGAAGGATCATTGCCCGGGCGCGGTCTGGCGCCAGGCTTGGGAGCGGCGCAAGGCGCCACGTGAAGCCCACGCCAGCAGCAACGAAACGCTGCCTGAGGTGAACAGAATCAGGGTCGACATGGCCGCCGCACCGCCCACATTGCCGGCGTCGTCCATGTTCAACACGGCAACGGCGGCGAGGATGGTGTCGGGGCTGTAGAGAAAGATCGCAGCGGAGACGGTGGTCATTGCCGACACGAACAGGTAACGCAGAATATCCAGCAGCGCGGGCAGGCAGATCGGCACCGTCACTTTCAGGTAATGGCGGTAGAGCGGCGCCTTGAGGGACAACGCGGCGGCTTCGAACTCGGCGTCCAGTTGGCGCAATGCGGTGGTGGCGGTCATTTGTGCAGTGGTCAGGTAGTGAGCGATGGTGCACACCACCAGCAGTGCCATGCTGCCGTAGAACACATGCAGCGGGTTGCCGCCGAGGTTGAAAAAGAACACATAGCCCAGGCCAAGCACCAGGCCCGGCACGGCCATCGGCACAAAGCTGAGCAGGCGCAGGGCCAGATTCAGGCCCTTTTGGCCCTTGGTTTTTTCCATCAAATAGGCACCGGTGAAGATCAGCACACTGCCGATCAGCGCCGTGCACAGTGCCATGGTCAGGCTGTTGCGATAGGCCAGCCAACCGCCACCGGCGGTGTCTTCGAACTGATAGTGGTTGAGCGACAGCGACAGGTTATAGGGCCAGAATTTGACCAGCGAGGAATACACCGCCATGCCGAACACCAGCAGCAGGGCCGCGCAGATCAGCAGCACGATGGCCAGGTAGCAGCCATCCCTTGGACGCGACGGCAGCGGCTGAAAGACCTGGGCACGGCCGCTCATCGCATCACCGTGACGGCGGCGCAACCACGCATCCACGCCAAAGCTGAACAGCGCCGGCAACAGCAGCACCATGCCGATCAACGCGCCACGCCCGAATTGTTGCTGACCAACCACCGCCTTGTAGGCTTCCAGGGCCAGCACCTGGTAGTCGCCGCCGACCACCACCGGCACGCCGAAGTCGGTGATCGTCAACGTAAACACCAGGCAGAACGCCGCGAACACCGCCTGGCGCGTGGCCGGCCAGGTGATGCTGCGAAAGGCCCGGGCGGGGCTGGCGCCCATGCTGGAAGCTGCGTCGAACAAGCGCGCATCCGCCAGCGACAATGCGGACAGCAGAATCATCAGGGCGTGTGGGAAGGTGTAAATCACTTCGCCCAGGACAATGCCCCAGAAACCGTAGATATTGTCCGAGAGCAACCCACGCAGCAGCCCCTGGTTGCCGAACAGATACACCAGCGCGATGCCCGGCAACATCGAGGGCGCCATTAAGGGCAGCAGCGACACACCGCGCCAGATCACTTTGCCGGGAATCAAGGTGCGCTGCAGCGCGTAGGCAAACAGATAGGCCAGCGGTACGACGATGGCGGCTACGCTCAGGGAGACTTTCAGGCTATTGCCCAGCAACCAGTGGAAATTGGCGCTGGTCAGCAATTCCCGTGCGGCGATCAGGCCGCCGCCCTGTCCGGCTTCGCTGCTGAAGCCACGCCAGAAGATCGCCAGCAGCGGCAGCAGCACCGCCACCACCAACAGGCCCAGCCAGAGCCATTTGCCGCCGACCACGAAGAGGCGGTCACCCCACCCGGCGCGGGCCGCCTGACGCGGCAGCTGCACGCTCATGATCGCAGCCATCTCAGGCAAACACCTGCAGGCTGCGCGGCGGCAACGCCACCCAGATATCCTGGCTGCCCAGGCGCGGCATGTCGTGTGGCGCAAGTTCGGCCAGCAACGCGTGGCCCGGCAGCTGCGCCAGTTCGAAGCTCATGCGGCAGCGGTTGCCCAGAAACGTGATCTCGCGCACCTTGGCCGCAAACAGGTTTTCTTCATGCACCGGCGGATTCACGCTGATGGCTTCCGGCCGGCAGAACAGGCGACCGGAGGTGGCCATGCCGGCGTCGTCGGCCAGGCGCATCTTCAGCCCACCGACCTGGGCGTGGCTGGCGCTGTTGCGGCTGAACGGCAACCAATTGCCCTGGCCGACAAATTCCGCCACGAACGGCGTGGCCGGGCGGTCGTAGATGTCCTGGGGCGTCGCGTATTGCTCGACCTTGCCGTTGTTCATCACGGCGATACGGTCGGCCATCAGCATGGCTTCGTCCTGATTGTGGGTGACCATCAGCGTGGTGATGCCCAGGCGTCGTTGCAGTTGGCGCAGTTCGGTGCACAGATGCTCGCGAACCTGGGCGTCGAGGGCCGACATCGGTTCATCCAGCAGCAATAACGAAGGTGCCGGCGCCAGGGCACGCGCCAGGGCTACCCGCTGCTGTTGCCCGCCGGACAATTGGCCGGGGTATTTCTTTTCGCTGCCGAGCAGGCCGACCAGCTCAAGCATCTGCCCGACACGCTTGCGCACCTCATCGCGACCGCTGCCGGTAAGGCCGTAGCCGATGTTCGCTTCTACGGTCAGGTTGGGAAACAGCGCGTAGGACTGGAACAGGATGCCGTAGTCCCGCGCCTGGGGCGGCAGCCGGGAAACATCGCGGTCACCCAGGTAAATTTCGCCGCTGTCCTGGTGCTCAAGGCCGGCGATGCAGCGCAGCATGGTGGTCTTGCCGCAGCCGGACGGGCCCAGCAGGCACACCAGCTCACCGGCGGCGACATCCAGGGACACGTTATCGAGCGCGGTAAAGGCGCCGAAGCGTTTCTGGAGACCGCGCACCTTCATCGGTGCGCCGGGGTGGGTCAGGGCTGTGTTCATGGTGGCGCCTCATCGATCGGATGAAGGCCATGCTAGGGGGGGAATACTTCGCTGATGTGGCAGAAGGGCAAAAGGGCGTGATAGGGGTATTGGTGGATTTGGGTTGTGCATCTACCGCTATCGGGGGCAAGCCCCCTCCCACATTTTGACCACGTTCTCATGTTGGAACTCGGTCAACTGTGGGAGGGGGCTTGCCCCCGATTGGCCCTCAAGCCAGCCACAAAGGTTAAATTGGCGACATTTCCTGAGCCAGGCCAAGGAAAGCCGCCGGCAGCCGCGCACCTTTGCGCTCCTTGAGGCAGTACAGATACTCCGGAATCTGCGGCGCATTCTCGAGGGTCAGCACCTTCAGCTGCGGATCATGGGGCACTTCCTGCCGCGCAATGATGCTGATGCCGATATTGCGCAGCACCGCCTCGCGGATCGACTCACGACTGCCGATTTCCAGCAGCGGCCCGTAGCTGACGCCAGCGCCCTGAAGCATGTCTTCCGTCAGCCTGCGGGTGGTGGACCCCGCTTCACGCATCAGCAGCGTATGCCCGGCCAGCGCAGTCAACGGCACATGATCAAGCCTGGCCAACGGATGGTTGCGATGCACCGCCAATACCAGAGGATCAGTGCCGAGCACACGACGCACCAGGCGCGCGTCCTCCAGCAGTTGCGACGAGGCGGCGACGTCGACACGGTAGTCGTCCAGCGCTTCGAGCACCTGCTGGGAGTTGCCGATTTCCACCGACACTTCCACTTGCGGCAGGCGTTCGCGAAAGGCTTTGACCAGATCGAGGATGTAATACGGCGCCGTCGCGGCGATCCTCAGCGCGCCTTGAACCTGGCCGTTGTTACGCAGGAAAAACTCGATATCCGCTTCCTGCTGCAACAGCGCCTTGACCATCGGCAACAGCCGCGCGCCTTCATCGCTTACCGTCAGACGGCGACCGCCACGGTAGAACAGTTCAACGCCGTATTGGCTTTCCAGGTTGCGAATCTGGGTGGTGACTGTGGGCTGGCTCAGGCCGAGTTTTTTCGCCGCCTGGGTGATGCTGCCCAGGCGGGCGACCTTGTAAAACGCCTTCAGCTCAGCACTCAGCACACCGCCCTCTCATCGTCTATTTGCGCAACAGGCGCAGGCCATTGAACACCACCAGCAGGCTGACGCCCATGTCGGCGAACACCGCCATCCACATGGTCGCCATGCCCAGGAACGTGACCGCCAGGAAAATCGCCTTGATCACCAGCGCCAGGGCGATGTTCTGCTTGAGGATACTCGACGTTTGCCTGGAGAGCCGGATGAATGCCGGAATCTTGCGCAGGTCATCGTCCATCAATGCCACGTCGGCGGTCTCGATCGCGGTGTCGGTGCCCGCCGCAGCCATGGCAAAGCCGATTTCGGCACGGGCCAGGGCCGGTGCGTCGTTGATGCCGTCGCCGACCATGCCGACGCGGTAGCCCTGGCCGTAGAGCGTTTCAATCGCTTGCAGCTTGTCGGTGGGCAACAAGTCGCCCCGGGCCTGATCGATACCGACCTGAGCCGCAATCGCCTGGGCGGTGTGGGTGTTATCACCGGTCAGCATCAAGGTCTTGACGCCCAGGTCGTGCAGTTGCCGGATGGCTTCGCGGCTGCTGTCCTTGACGGTGTCGGCCACCGCGAACAAGGCCAGTGGGCCGGACTTGTCGAGCAGCAACACCACGGATTTGCCCTGTTTTTCCAGGGCGAAGAGCTTCTCCTCCAGCGCCGGCGAGCACAGCCCGAGGTCTTCCACCAGACGGTGGTTGCCCAGATGGTAGGTTTCGCCGTTGATGTCACCGCGCACACCACGCCCGGGCAATGCCTCGAAGTTATCCACAACGTGGGACGGCAGGTTTTTATCCACCGCCGCGTTGGCAATGGCCAGGGACACCGGGTGGTCGGAACGCCCCGCCAGACTCGCGGCCAGGGCCGGCGCGCTGTCCTGTACGGTGTCGAACAGCGGCACATAGTCGGTTTGCACCGGCTTGCCGTGGGTGATGGTGCCGGTCTTGTCCAGGGCCAGGTAGTCGAGCTTGTAACCGCCCTCCAGGTACACGCCGCCCTTGATCAGGATGCCTTTGCGCGCCGCCGCCGCAAGGCCGCTGACGATGGTCACCGGGGTGGAGATCACCAGGGCGCACGGGCACGCGACCACCAGCAACACCAGGGCGCGGTAGATCCAGTCGAACCAGACGCCCGCCATGAACAGCGGCGGGATGACGGCCACGCCCAGGGCGAACAGGAACACCGCCGGGGTGTAGATTGTCGAGAAGCGGTCGACAAAACGCTGGGTCGGTGCTCGGGCGCCCTGAGCCTGCTCCACCGCGTGGATGATCCGCGCCAGGGTGGAGTTGTTGGCCGCTGCGGTCACTGTGTATTCCAGGGAACCGGCCTGGTTGATCGTGCCGGCGAAGACTTTATCGCCCACGGTCTTCTCAATCGGCAGGCTTTCACCGGTGATCGGTGCCTGGTCGATAGTGGATTGCCCAGCAGTCACCTCGCCGTCCAGGCCAATGCGCTCACCGGGCTTGACCCGCACAATGGCGCCAAGATCGATGCTTTTCACTTCCTGTTCCATCCAGGCACCATCAGCCTGCCGCACCGTGGCCTGTTCCGGGGTCATCTGCATCAAGCCGCTGATGGCATTGCGCGCACGGTCCAGCGACTTGGCTTCGATCAACTCGGCCACCGTAAACAGGAACATCACCATCGCCGCTTCCGGCCACTGGCCAATCAGCACCGCGCCGGTCACGGCGATACTCATCAATGCGTTGATGTTCAGGTTGAGGTTTTTCAGGGCAATCCAGCCCTTTTTGTAGGTGGTGAGACCACCGCTGAGGATCGACACCAATGCCACCAGGGCAATCACCCAGGTCGGTGCAATGCCGCTGAAATGCAGGACCTCGGCGCCCAACGCGCCCACGCCCGACACAGCCAGCGGCCACCAGTGCTTCTTGGCAGGCGGGGCGGCGGCAGGCGTGCCTTCTTCAATCGGGTCGGCCTGCATGCCGATGGATTTGATCGCGTCGATGATCGGCGCAGTGCTCGGCAAATCGTGGGTGACGCCGAGGATGCGGTTGACCAGGTTGAATTCCAACTGCTGCACGCCGGCAAGCTTGCCCAGTTTGTTCTGGATCAGCGTCTGTTCGGTAGGGCAGTCCATCGCTTCGATGCGAAAGGTACTCAGGCGCGAGCCGGCGGTGGGGGCGTCGCTCAGTTGCACCCGCGCAGGTGCCGGAGCGCCGGAACAGCAGGCGCCGCCGTGGTCATGCACCGGCTTGAGCGTGTGCTCGCCGTGATCGTGATCGTGGTCGTGCTTGTGCGGGGTGTGGAGGGAATCGCTCATGGTGTCGCGTCCGGAAAGGTGCCTGTTGCCAAGTAAAGACCCTGTAGCCACTATAGGGTCAAGCACCCATTTGGAGATTGCTGCGATGAAGATAGGCGAACTGGCCAAACTCACCGACTGCCCGGTGGAAACCATCCGTTATTACGAGAAGGAAGGCCTGCTGCCACCCCCCGCGCGCACGGACGGCAACTACCGCGTGTACACCCAGGCGCATACCGAGCGGCTGATCTTTATCCGCAACTGCCGCAGCCTCGACATGACACTGGAAGAAATCCGCAGCCTGCTAAACCTGCGCGACAGCCCCCAGGACCAGTGCGAAAGCGTGAATGCGTTGATTGATGAGCATATCCACCATGTAAAGGCGCGGATCGATGGGCTGCTGGCGTTGCAGGAGCAATTGCTGGACCTGCGCCAGCGCTGCGGGGGTGGGGAGCCGTGTGGAATCCTGCAGCAGTTGGAAGTCAGCGGCGGGATTGCGGCCAGCGAGGCCGAGCCCTCGCACGTGGGCCGCAGCCACGGCCATTAGCCTCAAGTGAACACAGATCAAAATGTGGGAGGGGGCTTGCCCCCGATTGCGGTGTGTCAGTCAGAATATTGGGTACTGACACACCGCTATCGGGGGCAAGCCCCCTCCCACACTTTTACCGAGACTGGGTTTAGATCGCGACTTCAGCCTTGATGCTCGGGTCCGCGTCATAGCCAACGATTTCGAAGTCTTCGAACTTGTAGTCGTAGATCGATGCCGGTTTACGCTTGATCACCAGTTCCGGCAGCTTTTTCGGCGTGCGCGCCAGCTGGGTGCGGATCTGTTCCATGTGGTTGCTGTAGGCGTGGGTATCGCCGGTGGTGACGATGATCTCGTGGGGGATCAGGTCGCACTGCTGAGCCAGCATGTGGGTGAGCAACGCCAGCGCGGCGGTGTTATAGGGCAGGCCGAGGAAGACATCGGAGCTGCGGATGTACAACTGCATCGACAGGTGGCCGTCGTGCACGAACGCCTGGTAGAGCAGGTGGCACGGTGGCAGCGCTTGCTTGCCGTTACGCGCGTTTTCCTGGGGGCTCTTGGTTTCGTCCGGCAGGTATTCGACGTTCCAGCCGTGGAACAGGATGCGGCGGCTGTTGGGGTTGGTCTTGAGCGTGTGAACCATGTAGTCGATCTGGTTGATCGTGCCGCCGTCCCTGGTGGGCCAGGCGGTCCACTGCTCGCCGTACACCGGGCCCAGGTCGCCGTCTTCGGTGGCCCATTCGTCCCAGATGCGCACGCCGTTTTCGTTGAGCCACTTGATGTTGGTGTTACCGCTCAACATCCAGATCAGCTCGTTGGCGATGCTTTTGAAGTGCAGCTTCTTGGTGGTCAGCAGCGGGAAGCCGTCGGCCAGGTTATGCCGATACTGGCGGGCGAACACGGCCTTGGTGCCGGTGCCGGTACGATCGCCCTTGGTCAGGCCATTGGTCACGACGTCGTGCAGGAGTTCGAGGTATTGCTTCATGTGATTACCCGTATCGTTGAAGCCAGGACCTCCTGGTCCTGGCATTCGAATTTAAAGCGCGGCGTTCTTCAGCGGTTGCGGACGGTTGTATGCCCACCACAACAGGCCCAGGCCCGCCAGGATCATCGGAATACTGAGGACCTGGCCCATGGTCAGCCAGCCCCATGCCAGGTAGCCCAACTGCGCATCCGGCACCCGCACGAACTCGACGATAAAGCGGAAGATCCCGTAGAACAGCGCGAACATCCCGGAAACCGCCATGGTTGGGCGAGGTTTACGTGAAAAGAGGTAGAGGATGAGGAACAGTGCCACACCTTCCAGGGCGAATTGGTACAGCTGCGACGGATGGCGCGGCAGTTGCGCCGGGTCGCTGAACGGCGGGAACACCATGGCCCACGGCACGTCGGTGGGCTTGCCCCACAGCTCGGCGTTGATAAAGTTACCGATGCGCCCGGCGCCCAGGCCGATGGGCACGAGCGGTGCGACGAAGTCCATCAACTGGAAGAACGACTTGCCGTTGCGTCGGCCGAACCACCAGGCGGCGATCATCACGCCGACAAAGCCGCCATGGAACGCCATGCCGCCCTTCCACACCTCGAAGATCAGCGTCGGGTTGGCGATATACGCCGACAAATCGTAAAACAGCACATACCCCAGGCGTCCGCCGACAATCACCCCCATCGACATCCAGAACACCATGTCGGAGAGCTTCTCCTTGGTCCAGGTCGGGTCGAAACGGTTCAGGCGCCGGGAAGCCAGCAGCCAGGCACCGCCGATGCCGATCAGGTACATCAACCCGTACCAGTGGATTTTCAGCGGACCGATGGCCAGGGCCACCGGATCGATCTGCGGGTAAGGCAGCATTGCGACTCCTCGTTAAACATTTAGTCATGACGCATCGGACCATGCCGATGCGCGATTAAGCCTGCGTTACAGCTGCGAGATCAAATTAAGAAGTTCACATACACACCCAACGGCCCGGCATGTTAACGGATCGAAGGTGCGCGGCCCAACTTCGTTGCGATGGAACGCCTGCGGTTGTGTGGGTAGAGTGGAGAAAAAACACACAAGGGATCGCCCGATGTGCCTGATTGTCTTTGCCTGGCGGCCGGGCCATGCCCAACCGCTGATCGTCGCGGCCAACCGCGATGAGTTCTACGCCCGGCCCAGCCTGCCCCTGGCGCAATGGCCGGATCTACCCCAGGTCTATGCCGGTCGCGACCAGGAAGCGGGCGGCACCTGGCTGGGGGTTAACGCCGACGGGCGCTTTGCCGCACTGACCAATATCCGCGACCCGCACCAGCCACCGTCACGCAAGTCCCGTGGCGAACTGGTGGCGCGTTTTCTCAGTGGTTTGCTGTCGATTGACGACTATCTGGCCGATGTTAATGGCCGCTCGATTGAATACGCCGGGTTCAACCTGCTGGTGGGCACACCGGACCAATTGTGGCATTACAACGCCAACGAGACCACGCCGACGCGGTTGAAGGCCGGCGTGTACGGTTTGTCTAATGCCGGGCTGAATACGCCCTGGCCGAAGTTGCTCAAGGCCAGGGCCGCACTCGCAGACATCCTCGACGATCCGCAGCCACAGGCGTTGCTGGATATCTTGAGCGACCCGCAGACCGCACCGTTCGCCGAGCTGCCGGATACCGGCGTCGGCCTGGCGACGGAGAGCCTGTTGTCGAGCGTATTTATCGCCAGCCCCAGTTACGGAACACGGGCGAGCACGGCGCTGATTGTGAATGCCAACGGCACGCGGCGGATGGTGGAGCGCAGTTTCGGGCCGCAGGGTGGCAGGCTGGGTGAAGTCGAACTCAATCTTTAATCACACCAAAAATCAAATGTGGGAGGGGGCTTGCCCCCTCCCACATTTTTGATCAGCGCATGTCTCTAGAGAGTTTTCGCAGAAGCCGGATTGATCATCCGCGTCAGCCCCAGATTCTTCAGCGCCAATTGCAGCGAGCTGTGGATAACCTGCGGGTTGTCGATGGTCATCAGCTCGGCCAGCAAATCCTTGGCCATGCTCAATTCAACCTGGCGCAGCATCCACTTCACTTTCGGCAAGTTGGTGGCGTTCATCGACAGGCTGTCAAAGCCCATCGCCATCAACAGCACCGCCGCCGCCGGGTCGCCGGCCATTTCCCCGCAGATACTCACCGGCTTGCCTTCGGCATGGGCGTCGCGCACGACGTGTTGCAGCGCTTGCAGCACGGCCGGGTGCAGGTAGTCGTAAAGGTCGGCGACCCGTGGGTTGTTGCGGTCCACGGCCAGCAGGTACTGGGTCAGGTCGTTGGAGCCCACCGACAGGAAGTCCACCTGCCGCGCCAGCTCCTTGGCCTGGTACACCGCCGCCGGAATTTCGATCATCACGCCAATCGGCGGCATCGGCACGTCGGCGCCTTCGTCGCGCACTTCGCCCCAGGCGCGGTGGATCAGGTGCAGGGCTTCTTCCAGCTCGTGGGTGCCGGAGATCATCGGCAGCAGGATACGCAGGTTGTTCAGGCCTTCGCTGGCCTTGAGCATGGCGCGGGTCTGCACCAGGAAAATTTCAGGGTGGTCGAGGGTGACGCGAATACCGCGCCAGCCGAGGAAGGGGTTGTCTTCCTTGATCGGGAAATACGACAGTGACTTGTCGCCGCCGATATCCAGGCTGCGCATGGTCACCGGCAACGGATGGAAGGCTTGCAGTTGCTCGCGATAAATCGCCAGCTGCTCCTTCTCACTCGGGAAACGCTGGTTGATCATGAACGGCACTTCGGTGCGGTACAGCCCTACCCCTTCCGCGCCACGCTGCTGCGCACGGGCCACATCGGCCAGCAGACCGGTGTTGACCAGCAGCGGCACACGGTGGCCGTCGATGGTCACGCACGGCAGTTCGCGCAATGAGTCCAGGCCCAGCGCCAGCTGTTTCTCTTCCTCGACCACCTCGGCGTATTGCTTGCGCAGCAATTCGCTGGGGTTGGTGAAGACTTCGCCGCGATGGCCATCGACGATCATGTCGATACCATCCACTTTGGAATACGGCAGGTCCACCAGGCCCATCACCGTCGGGATGCCCATGGCACGGGCCAGGATCGCCACGTGGGAGTTGCCCGAACCCAATACCGAGACCAGGCCCACCAGTTTGCCCTCAGGCACTTCGCCGAGCATGGTGGCGGTCAGTTCTTCGCTGATCAGGATGGTGTTGTCGGGGTAGACCAGGTTGGTGGTGCGGTCTTCCTGCAGGTAGGCGAGCAGACGGCGACCCAGGTCGCGTACATCCGAGGCACGCTCGCGCAGGTAGGCGTCGTCCATCATTTCGAAACGGTTGACGTGATCGGTGACCACCTGGCGCAGTGCGCCCTGGGCCCACTGGCCGGTCTTGATCACGGTCTTGACTTCGTTGCCCAGGGACGCGTCGTCCAGCATCATCTGGTAGACATCGAACAGCGCACGCTCTTCGGGGCGCAACTGGGTCGCCAGCTTGGTCGACAGGTTGCGCATATCGGCGCGCACGCCTTCCAGGGCGGTCTTGAACAGTTTGATCTCAGCGTCGATGTCATCGACGGTCTTGTCCGGCACCACATCGAGGTCGGCCGGTGGCAGCATGACCACGGCGGTACCCACGGCGGCACCCGGCGAACCCGGCACGCCGACGAACTTGGCTTCCTGGATGCCCTTGCCCTGGCGCCCCAGGCCGCGAATCGAGCCGGTGGCCTCGGCGTGGGCGATAACCCCGGCGAGCTGCGCGCTCATGGTCACCAGGAAGGCTTCTTCACCTTCGTCGAACTGACGGCGTTCTTTCTGTTGGATGACCAGCACGCCGACGACGCGGCGGTGGTGAATGATCGGTGCACCGAGGAACGAGGCGTAGCGTTCTTCGCCGGTTTCGGCAAAGTAGCGATAACGCGGGTGATCGGCCGCATTTTCAAGGTTCAGGGGTTCTTCACGCGTCCCCACCAGGCCCACCAGACCTTCATTGGGCGCCATGCTGACTTTGCCGATGGAGCGCTTGTTCAAGCCCTCCGTGGCCATCAGCACAAAACGGTTGGTCTCGGGGTCCAGCAGGTAAACCGAGCAGACCTGGCTGCCCATGGCTTCCTTGACGCGCAACACAATAATCCCCAACGCCGCCTTGAGATCCTTGGCGGAGTTAACTTCCTGGACGATCTTGCGCAGCGTATTGAGCATGGCTCGGGGTCGAACTCCGTCGTCAGTCGCGCGATAAAAGGCGCGGGGCAAGCTCTTTGAGAGCGCGACGATAAACCTCGCGCTTGAATGTCACCACCTGGCCCAGCGGGTACCAATAACTGACCCAGCGCCAGCCGTCGAACTCCGGTTTACCGGTCAAATCCATCCGCACCCGCTGCTCATTGGAGATCAGGCGCAGGAGAAACCATTTCTGCTTCTGGCCGATACACAGCGGTTGGCTGTGGGTACGCACCAGGCGTTGCGGCAAACGATAGCGCAACCAGCCACGGGTACAGGCCAGAATTTGCACATCTTCGCGCTCAAGGCCGACTTCTTCGTTCAACTCACGGTACAAGGCGTCTTCAGGGGTTTCATCGGGGTTGATCCCACCTTGAGGAAACTGCCAGGCATCTTGGTTGATTCGGCGAGCCCATAGCACCTGTCCGGCATCATTCGTGAGAATAATCCCGACATTAGGACGGAAACCATCGGGGTCGATCACGGCAACAACCTCGCAAACGCATATCGTCGCATTGTTCCACAAAGCTTCCTCCAGCGGCAACGAGGCTTCTTACCTTATGTGCACTCTTGTGAAAAGACCGTATTCTGGACGCCTTTTTACAGACTTTTCAGCGAGTAACTGCAATGCGCCTGGCTTTATTCGACTTGGACAACACCCTGATCGGCGGTGACAGCGACCACGCCTGGGGCGATTACCTGTGTGAACGCGGGATTCTCGATGCGGTGGCCTACAAGGCCCGCAACGACGAGTTCTACCAGGACTACCTGGCCGGCACGCTGGACAACGCCGCTTACCTGAACTTCTGCCTGGAAATCCTCGGCCGCACCGAGGTGGCTCAGTTGGATGAATGGCACAACGACTATATGCGCGACTGCATCGAGCCGATCATCTTGCCCAAGGCCCTGGAACTGCTGGCCACGCACCGCGCCGCCGGCGACAAGCTGGTGATCATCACCGCCACCAACCGTTTCGTCACCGCGCCGATTGCCGCACGCCTGGGCGTTGAAACCCTGATTGCCACCGAATGCGAGATGGAAAACGGCCGCTACACCGGACGCAGCACCGATGTGCCGTGCTTTCGCGAAGGCAAGGTGACGCGCTTGAACCGTTGGCTGGAAGAGACCGGGTATAGCCTGGAGGACAGCTACTTCTATAGCGACTCGATGAATGATTTGCCGTTGCTGGAGCAGGTGACGCATCCGGTGGCGGTGGATCCGGACCCCAATTTGCGGGCTGAGGCTGAACGTCGCGGCTGGCCGGTGATTACGCTGCGCAGCTGATAACGCTATCGGGGGCAAGCCCCCTCCCACACTTGGAACGCATTTCAAATGTGGGAGGGGGCTTGCCCCCGATGAAGCCGACGCGGTCTCAAGCCTTAAACCGGCTTGGCCCCCATAAGCCCGGCAATCGCCACAAACCCCACCAGGCTCACCACCGCCAGCACCACAGTGAAATTCAGGCTGCCACCCTCGCCTCTACGCAGCCGATTAAGCCGCGCCACCAGCCAGAACCACGCCAGCGCCGCCACGGTGTAGAGAATGCTGGAGCCCAGAATCCAGGTTTGCCCCAGCGGCCAGCCGGTCAGGTGCACCAGCCACCAGCCGGTGAACGGCATGCTGAGCAGGCAGATACCCATCAGCAGCCACACAAATGCCCACGGCCGTTGCACAGTCACCGCCGGCCCGGCGCTGCGCTTGCGCCAGGCCAGTACCGCCAGGCCGAGGCCGCTGAGCAGCAGCAACACGGTGGCGGCAATGTGGATAACCTTGAGGGTGGTCAGCGTTTCCATAGTCTCGATTCCTTGAAGGCCGCTCAGTCAGTTTAGTCGCTCAACCGAGGAACAACTGGTAGGCCGGGTTTTCGCTTTCATCCCAGTATGGGTAGCCGATTTCCGCCAGGGCCGCCGGCACCAGGTGGCGCTCTTCCGCCGGCACTTGCAGGCCGGCGACCACACGGCCATCGGCAGCGCCGTGGTTGCGATAGTGGAACATCGAGATATTCCAGCGCCCGCCCAGTTTGTTAAGAAAGTTGAACAGCGCCCCCGGCCGTTCGGGGAACTCAAAACGAAACACCAGCTCGTCGCTGACCTTGGCGGCGTGCCCACCCACCATATGGCGGATATGCAGCTTGGCCAATTCGTTTTCGGTCAGGTCCAGCACCGGGAAACCCTGGTCCGTGAGGCTTGCGATCAACGCACTGCGCGGATCGTTTTCCGGGTGGGTCTGCACGCCGACGAAGATGTGCGCCTCGCTGCCGGTGTGATAGCGGTAATTGAATTCGGTAATCTGGCGCTTGCCCACCGCCTCGCAGAACGCCTTGAAGCTGCCCGGCTTCTCGGGAATGGTCACGGCGATGATGGCTTCGCGGCCTTCACCCAGTTCGGCACGTTCGGCTACATGGCGCAGGCGGTCGAAGTTGACGTTGGCGCCCGAATCGATGGCGACGAAGGTCTGGCCGCTGACGCCGCGGGTCTCGACGTACTTCTTGATCCCGGCCACGCCCAACGCACCGGCCGGCTCGGTGATGGAGCGGGTGTCGTCGTAGATGTCCTTGATCGCCGCACAGATTTCATCGGTGCTGACGGTGATCACTTCATCCACATAGTCTTTGCAGATGTCGAAGGTGTGCTGGCCGATCTGCGCCACCGCCACGCCATCGGCGAAGATGCCCACGGTCGGCAACACCACACGCTCACCGGCGGCCATCGCCGCTTGCAGGCAGTTGGAGTCGTCCGGCTCGACGCCGATGATCCTGATCTCCGGACGCAGGTATTTCACGTACGCCGCGATACCGGCGATCAGCCCGCCGCCGCCCACCGGTACGAAGATCGCATCCAGCGGCCCGGGGTGCTGGCGCAGGATTTCCATCGCCACCGTGCCCTGCCCGGCAATGGTGTGCGGATCATCGTAGGGGTGAATGTAGACGTAGCCTTTTTCGTCAACCAGCTTCAGCGAATAGGCCAGCGCTTCCGGGAAGGAATCACCGTGCAGTACCACTTTGCCGCCACGGGAGCGCACGCCTTCGACCTTGATTTCCGGCGTGGTCTTGGGCATCACGATGGTCGCCTTGACCCCCAGCACCTTGGCCGCCAGGGCCAGGCCCTGGGCATGGTTGCCCGCCGAGGCGGTGACCACGCCGCGTGCGCGTTCCTCGGCGCTGAGCTGGGTCAGCTTGTTGTAGGCGCCGCGAATCTTGAACGAGAACACCGGCTGCAAGTCTTCGCGCTTGAGCCAAATCTGATTGCCCAGCCGCTCGGAAAGCTGGCGGGCAGTCTGCAAGGGTGTTTCTACGGCAACGTCGTAAACGCGCGAGGTGAGGATCTTTTTGACGTAGTGTTCAAGCATCGGCAGGCATCTACTTCGGGGGTTGGGCAGGACCACGGAGTCTAACCCGGCTTTTGGCCGGGAGACCACACGAATCCCAAGGTTTGTTGGGGTATACTCGCCGCCCTCGATAACTCCCCGCCCGCTCCGGAGCCCGCATGACCCAGGATCAACTCAAACAGGCAGTGGCCCAGGCCGCCGTCGATTTAATCCTTCCCAAACTCGACGACAAGAGCGTCGTCGGTGTCGGCACCGGCTCCACTGCCAACTGCTTTATCGATGCGCTGGCCCAGCACAAAGGTGCGTTCGATGGCGCCGTGGCCAGCTCCGAAGCGACCGCCGCACGCCTTAAAGGCCATGGCATTCCGGTGTACGAGCTCAACACCGTGAGCGACCTGGAGTTCTACATAGACGGCGCGGACGAAAGCGATGAACACCTGAACCTGATCAAGGGCGGCGGCGCAGCCCTGACCCGCGAGAAGATCGTCGCGGCCGTGGCCAAGACCTTCATTTGCATCGCCGACGCCAGCAAGCTGGTGCCGGTACTCGGTGCTTTCCCGCTGCCGGTGGAAGTCATCCCGATGGCCCGCAGCCACGTGGCCCGCGAGCTGGTGAAACTGGGCGGCGACCCGGTGTACCGCGAAGGCGTGCTGACCGATAACGGCAACATCATCCTCGATGTATTCAACATGCAGATCACCCACCCGGTGGAGCTGGAGACGCAGATCAACGCCATCGTTGGCGTGGTCACCAACGGCCTGTTCGCCGCACGTCCGGCGGATGTGCTGCTGCTGGGCACCCCGGAAGGCGTAAAAACCCTCACAGCTTGAGAACACCGCAGTTCCAATGTGGGAGGGGGCTTGCCCCCGATAGCGGTATATCAGTACCCGATAGGCTGACTGACACACTGCAATCGGGGGCAAGCCCCCTCCCACATTTGGTATGGGCTCCACGCTGGGTTTATGTAACACAGCGTGCAGTGGATGTTCTGATCAGGGCTTTTTGAACACGTAGAACAGGTTCGGCTCACTGACCAGATACAGCGTGCCCTCGTCGTCCATGGCGATGCCTTCGGCCTGGGGCACACGCTTTTTCAGGCCGTGGCGCCCGTTGAGCAGCGACAGACTGCTCAGCGGGCGACCGTCGATGTCCAGCTCCAGCACCAGGAATGACTCATCCGACAGCGCCAGCAAATGGCCGCTGCGCTCGTCGTATTGCAGGCTCGACAGGTCGCGCACAAACAGCCCGGCATCGCGCTTGGGGTTGTTGATCACGTGCACCGAGTAGGTTTTTTCCGCTTTGAAGTGGGGAAAACCGTGGACCTCGTAAATCACCATCGGGTCGCGTTCCTTGGCGACAAACAGGCGCTTGCCCACCGAATCATAGGCCAGGCCCTCGAAGCCCTTGTTGCTGCCAATGTGCACGCCCAGGGTCATTTGCTCCGCATCGGCGGCATCGAGAAACTGGGTGTCATCATCCACATGCACTTTGATCAGCCGTTGCTGGCGCTCGTCGCTGATCACATAGATGTTGTCGCTGATGAACTCCACCGCCTCGGCATCGCCAAAGCCCACCAAGGGAATCCGCCGCAGGATCTTGCCCTGCAGGGACAGCTCGACCAACTCGGCGTTTTTATTGGTGACGGTAAACAGGCTTTTGCGCACGGGGTCGTAGGTGAGGGCCGACACATCGTCGTCGAGCCCCTCGATCACCTGGCCCTCCAGGGACACGCGGTAATCGGCCAGGCCTATGCTGCGTTCATCGGCGGGCTGATGCCACACCCGCCAGTTGAACCAGGCACGTTCGAACAGACGAAACTGCTGCGCAACGACCCCGGCGGCAACCAGGGCAATCAGAATCAGGATGACTAAAGCGGGTTTGGGGCGGGCAAGTCGACGCATCGGGGCGGGCTCAGTGAAAAAACTGGCGAATAGATATCAAGGTCGCCTGAATTTAAACTTAAACGCGCCGGGATGCCTGTCGAATGCCGCTCATGGAGAATTCCCTGACGTAAACGGGCGTTATTTCTGTTTCTCAAAACGATAAAACAGATTCGGCTCGCTGACGATATACAGCGTACCGCTCTCGTCCATGGTCACGCCTTCGGCACGCGGGATGGTGTCCTTCAGGCCGTTGAAACCGCCCAGCAAGGTCATGAAGCTGACTTGCTCACCCTTCTCGTCCAGCTCCAGCAACAGGTGGGAGTCGGCCGACAGCACCAGCAGATGCCCGGTACGCGGGTCGACGGCCAGCGCCGAGAGGTTGCGCATATCAAGCTCGGTGCTGGCCAGTTTTTGCTTGTCGCCTGCCAGGGTCTGGCTGCCATCGCTTTTCCAGGTGAACAGCGCCGGTGGGCGCTCTTCGCCCAGCACGAGCTGCTGGTTGCGCTTGTCCCAGGTAATGGCTTCGAAGGCTTTGTTCTGGTCCTTGGACGGGCCGAGGTCATAACTGGGAAAATCGGCCTTGTTCAACGCCGTGGTGCCGGCGTCGACCTTGATCAGGGTCAGGCTGTGCTGGCGCTCATCGACCACAGCCATCAGGCCGTTTTCCATCACCGTTACGCCTTCCGGGTTGTTCCAGCCATTGAGCGGCATCTTGCGCAGCACATCGCCTTGCAGGCTCAGCTCCACCAGGAACGGGTTCTTGCCCATCACGGAAAACAGGGTTTTTGTCTGGGGGTTGTAGGACAGGTCCGAAGCCTCATCCTTCTCCATACCGGGCAGCAGCTTGGCGTCGATGACCACGCGATAGTCAGGCAGCCACACACTTTCCCGGCGTTCGGCCGGGCTTTCAAAACCCTCCAGCACCCACAGCACACCCCGATCGTCCCAGTGCATGGCCCAGGCGATGCCATACAGGATCGCGCCGGCCAGGAACACCCAGGAATACCAGCGCATGGTCAGGCGCGAGCGAAGCGTAGGTTTGGAAGTGGGCAGAGGCACGGCCATGGGGCGCTTTTTTCCGGAAAGTCAGCGGTAGGGAATAGCACAGGATCGGGATTATCCGGGTGACGTGTGAAAAAAATGCAAAAACACCGGTTTTGGCAGATGTACACAATCAAATGTGGGAGGGGGCTTGCCCCCGATAGCGGAGTGTCAGCCACAGATTTGCTGGCTGACACACTGCAATCGGGGGCAAGCCCCCTCCCACATTTTTTACAGCATATATGCAGATAATCAGCGCACCACGCTTTCGAAGCGGTTCACGCCCGACAACTCCAGCACCAGCTTGTCACCGACATTCAGCGGCCCGACGCCCGCCGGTGTGCCGGTCAGGATCACATCACCGGCCTGCAGCGAGAAGCAGCCGGCCATGTGCTGGATCATCGGCACGATCGGGTTGAGCATCTGCGCGCTGTTGCCGTTCTGGCGCACTTCGCCATTGATGGTCAGGCGAATGCCGATATCGGTCACGTCGGCGAAGGTGCTGCTCACCACGAAAGGCGCGATCACCGCAGCGCCGTCGAACGACTTGGCGATCTCCCATGGCAGGCCCTTGGCCTTGAGCTCCGCCTGTTTGTCGCGCAGGGTCAGGTCCAGGGCCGGGGCGAAGCCGGAGATGGCGTCCAGCACTTCTTCGCGGCTTGGCTTGTTCGACAACGGCTTGCCGATCAGCACCGCGATCTCCGCTTCGTAATGCACTGAACCGCGCTCGGTTGGAATGGCGAAACCGCCTTCGAGCGGCACCACGCAACTGCCCGGCTTGATGAACAGCAGCGGCTCGGTGGGTACCGGGTTGTCCAGTTCCTTGGCGTGCTCGGCGTAGTTACGCCCGATGCACACCACTTTACCCATGGGAAAGTGGATATTGGTGCCGTCGACGTACTTGTGCTGGTAGCTCATGAAACGACTCCTTCAGGGGCGGTTAAACAGCGAAGATCTTGCCAGGGTTCATGATCCCGTTGGGGTCGAACACGGCTTTCACTGCTTTCATGTATTCGATTTCAACCGGCGAGCGGCTGTAGGTCAGGTAATCGCGCTTGGTCATGCCCACGCCGTGTTCGGCGGAGATCGAGCCGTTGTACTTGGCGACGGTCTCGAACACCCACTTGTTCACGGTGGCGCACTTGGCGAAGAACTCGTCCTTGCTCAGGTTTTCCGGCTTGAGGATGTTCAGGTGCAGGTTACCGTCGCCAATGTGACCGAACCACACGATTTCGAAATCCGGGTAGTGTTCGCCGACGATTGCGTCAATTTCGCTAAGGAACGCCGGCACTTTGGAAACGGTGACCGAGATATCGTTCTTGTACGGCGTCCAGTGGGAAATCGTCTCGGAGATGTACTCGCGCAGTTTCCACAGGTTATGCAGCTGGGTTTCGCTCTGGCTCATCACGCCGTCCAGCACCCAGCCCTGCTCGACGCAATGCTCAAAGGTTTCCAGGGCGTGATTGGCGACTTCTTCGGTGGTGGCTTCGAATTCCAGCAGTGCGTAGAACGGGCATTCGGTTTCGAACGGCGCCGGCACATCGCCACGGCCGAGGACCTTGGCCAGGGCCTTGTCGGAAAAGAATTCGAACGCGGTCAGGTCGAGCTTGCCCTGGAAGGCATGCAGCACCGGCATGATCGAGTCGAAGTCGATGGTGCCCAGCACCATGGCGGTGAGGTTTTTCGGTGCACGGTCCAGGCGCATGGTGGCTTCCACCACAAAGCCCAGGGTGCCTTCGGCGCCGATGAACAGCTGGCGCATGTCGTAGCCGGTGGCGTTCTTGATCAGGTCGCGGTTCAGTTCCAGCACATCGCCCTTGCCGGTGACCACTTTCATCCCGGCTACCCAGTTGCGGGTCATGCCGTAGCGAATCACCTTGATCCCGCCGGCATTGGTGCCGATATTGCCGCCAATCTGGCTGGAACCGGACGATGCGAAATCCACCGGGTAGTACAGGCCGTTTTCTTCAGCGACGTTCTGCAACTGCTGGGTGACCACGCCCGGCTGGCACTTGGCGGTGCGGTCGGTGAGGTTCACGTCGAGAATCTGGTTCATGTAGTCGAACGACACCACCACCTCGCCGTTGGCCGCAACGGCCGCCGCCGACAGGCCGGTGCGCCCGCCGGACGGCACCAGCGCCACCTTGTGGGTGTTGGCCCAACGGACGATGGCCTGCACCTGCTCGGTGGTCTTGGGGAACACGATGGCGCATGGCGCGGGCGCGAAGTGCTTGGTCCAATCCTTGCCGTAAGCCTCCAGGGAGTCGGCGTCGGTCAGCACTTTGCCGGGCTCAACCAGGGTCTTCAGCTCATCAATCAGGGCAGGATGGGTCATCGACAGAACTCTCGAACAATTCATGGTCATCCTGAGAACGCTTCACGTCGCAGGAATAGGTGTTTAGCGGGGCGCATATGCTAGCATACCGCCCCCGCAGGACAGAGCCCAAGGGCGTTTCTGCGGTGACGGCTTTCCTGCCGTCCGGGTCAGCTTGCGCTGCTCGATTCCCTGCCATTTTTCTCCGGGATACAGGTTTACGCAGATGAGCAAGACTTCTCTCGATAAGAGCAAGATCAAGTTCCTTCTTCTGGAAGGCGTCCACCCATCGGCTGTCGACGTTCTGAAAGCCGCCGGGTACACCAGCATTGAGTACATCACCAGTTCTCTGCCGGAAGCCCAGCTCAAGGAAAAGATCGCCGACGCGCACTTTATCGGCATTCGCTCCCGCACTCAGCTGACCGAAGAGATCTTCGACCACGCCAAGAAACTCGTGGCCGTCGGCTGTTTCTGCATCGGCACCAACCAGGTCGACCTCAACGCGGCGCGCGAGCGCGGTATCGCGGTGTTCAACGCACCCTACTCCAACACCCGTTCCGTTGCGGAGCTGGTGCTGGCCGAGGCCATCCTGCTGCTGCGCGGTATCCCCGAGAAGAACGCTTCCTGCCACCGTGGCGGCTGGATCAAGAGCGCGGCCAATTCCTTCGAAATTCGCGGCAAGAAGCTGGGGATCGTCGGTTATGGTTCGATCGGCACGCAGCTGTCGGTACTGGCTGAAGGCTTAGGGATGCAGGTGTTCTTCTACGACACCCTGACCAAGCTGCCGCTGGGCAACGCCACGCAAGTGTCGAGCCTGACCGAGCTGCTGGGCATGTCCGATATCGTCACCCTGCACGTTCCGGAAACCGCCGAGACCCAGTGGATGATCGGCGAGAAGGAGATCCGTGCGATCAAGAAAGGCGGGATCCTGATCAACGCCGCACGCGGCACAGTGGTCGAGCTGGACGCCCTGGCCGACGCGATCAAGGACAAGCACCTGATCGGCGCCGCCATCGACGTGTTCCCGGTGGAGCCGCGCTCCAACGACGACATCTTCGAAAGCCCGCTGCGCGGCCTGGACAACGTGATCCTGACCCCGCACATCGGCGGCTCCACCGCTGAAGCCCAGGCCAACATCGGCCTGGAAGTCTCGGAAAAGCTGGTCAAGTACAGCGACAACGGTACATCGGTATCGTCGGTCAACTTCCCGGAAGTGGCCTTGCCGGCTCACCCTGGCAAGCACCGTCTGCTGCACATCCACCAGAACATTCCGGGTGTGATGATGGAGATCAACAAGGTCTTCGCGGAAAACGGCATCAACATCTCCGGGCAGTTCCTGCAGACCAACGAGAAGGTCGGCTACGTGGTAATCGACGTCGACGCCGAGTACTCGGACCTGGCGCAAGAGAAGCTGCAGCACATCAACGGCACGATTCGTAGCCGCGTGTTGTTCTAACGCCTTAAACGCTGCACAAAAAAAGGGAGACCCGGCGGGTCTCCCTTTTTTTCGCCTGGACAACGCTTACTTGACGTTAACCGTGATGACTTTCGAGGCAACCGTCGGGTTGAACTGCATGTGCAGCTTGTCGCCGGCCACCAGTTGCAAGGTGTGCTTGCCTGGGGTCAGGGTCAGCTCGGTCTCGGTCTGGGCCTTGCCGTAATGGATCACGGTGTCGGTGGCCGGGATCGGCAGTTTTGCATCCGGCAGTTCTTTCTGGTCGATCAGAAGGTGGTGATGGCCGGTGCCGGGCGTCTGATCGGTGGCCGGGGCCAGTTTCAGGCCTTCCATGCCGAATTTCACGGTAAAGGTTTTATCGACGGTGGCGCCGTCTTTCGGCGAAACGATAAACACCTTCGCACCTTCAGGTGGAGCGCTACGCGGGATACCGTCAGCGGCGGTCGCCAACATCGAAGCACCCAGCAACAGGCTGGCCAGGGTTGCACGGGACAAAAGGGCTTTCATTCGCTTCTCCAGTTTTTCTGTGAAATCTGTAGGGTTATGACAACTTCGCGGCAAATTGCTGTCCAAGGCACTCAACACCATAGCAAAACGATGCTGAACAGCGCCTCGTACATCCGAATTCCTTAGGAGTGACCATGCGCTTCTCGCCTGGCCTGTTACTGTTGCTTCCCCTTCTGAGCCCGTGGGCTCACGCCGAGCTGATCGACGACGTCAACGATCGCGGTGAACTGCGCATCGCCCTCGAAGCCAATACCCCGCCCTTCAATTTCAAGGAAGGCGACAAACTCACCGGCTTTGAAGTGGAGCTGGGCGAGCAACTGGCCAAGGAAATGGACGTTCGCTCCTCGTTTATCACCACCGATGATGCCGACCTGCTGAACGGCGTGGCGACCGGCAAATACGACGTGGCAATCAACCATATCGCTATGACTGCCGAGCTGAAGGATCGTTTCGATTTCAGCGCTGCGTATAACGACAAACCTGAACTGGCGATTCCGTTTCAGAAGGGCAACCCTGCGTTCAAGAGCAGCCTGGACGGGGCGTTGAAACGGGTGAAGGACGATGGTCGGTTAAAGGCGCTGGAAGAGAAGTGGCTCGACGGGAATACGCGATAACCCATGTGGGAGGGGGCAAGCCCCCTCCACATTTTGTTCCAGGCAAGACTCGAGGGATGGGTCGGAGCCTTTTGCCTGCTCAGAACGGCTCGTTGCCGCGCCTACGAAACCAGCCGGTCAGGGACAGGCGTTCGCGCGTGGCGGGCAGGACTTCGTGGGGCACCTCGCCCGACAGGAACACCACCAGGCTGCCACCGGCGGGCACCACGTCATGTTCGATGCCGCCCTTGAGGTACATGCGCAACTGACCGCCGTGCTCGGGCAGCCAGGCTTCATTCAAATAGATCACCGCCGAGACCATGCGCCGGTCATCGTCGCGAAAACGGTCCAGGTGCTTGAGGTAGAACGCCCCGGGCGGGTACATCGCGAAGTGGCTTTCGAAGTCTTCCAGGCCGAGGAACAGGCCACGGTTCATCGCCAGGCGCAGGCCGTCCATCACGGCCATGTAGGTGTCGCAGACGGCGGCGTCGCCCTCCTCCAGCCATTGGATATGATCGCCGCGAATCCCCTCGCGAATTTCCTGGGCCGGCCCGCGCCCCACGGCCGCCGGAGCAAGCTCACCTTCGGCCGCACGTTTACGGCACTCGGCCGCCAGCTCCAGGGTCAGAGCCTGGGGCAGGAAGGCGTTCTGCTGCGACCAGCCTTTTTCGGCCAGGTCGTCGACAATGCGTTGCAGCAGCGGGTGATCGAGGGGTGTTTGCATGGCGCGCATAGTATCCATACGCCTGTGAATCCGACAGCGCCGTCGAGCGCCCGAATACACTTTAGTCAGGTGACTGATAGGACTTCTCGACAAATCCTACGCCCGACACGGACAATAGTGGCCGACTGACAGGAGTCCTTATGCGTCGTTTGTTTTTTTCCTTGCTGATGTTCTGCGTTTTACCCGCCTGGGCAGACGGCCATGACCAGTTGTACAACGTCGCCGGCTGGGCCGAACAACGCGCGCACTTCAACGACGCCCTCACTGCCGCACAGCAGCGCTACCGCAACAGCCTGCCGCCGGCGGTGTACCAGGCGCTGGTGGACAACAGCAGCAAACGCTTTGCGGCCCAGGCCATGGACCAGCGTGCCGAAGCGCAATTGCGCAAGCACCTGGCGGACCCGAAACCGGCCCTCGCGTTTTTCCAATCGCCCCTGGGCCGCAAGATTGTCGCCGCCGAGCTGCTCGCCACGCGTCGCGACCAATTGGCGAAAAACGCCCAGGGCCTGCCGAAAATCCAGGCCGACGCCACCCGCAGCCTGATCATCGGCCACCTGGCCCAGGCTCTGCCCGCGCGTGAAGCGGGCGCCGAAGTCAGCCTGGCGATTGCCGGCGTGGCGGCGGACAGCTTGAGCCAGATGATCCCCGGCCTGCTGGGCGGCGGTCAGGCCCAGGGCATGTTGAACGGGCAGCGTGAGCGGTTGATGCAGCAGATCGACAAGGATCTGAATAACACGCTGCTGTACGTCTATCGGGACTTGTCCGACCCGGAGCTGGAAGAGTTCGCGACGTTTGCCGAATCGCCGGAGGGGAAGGCGTATTACCAGGCGGCGCTGGCGGCCATCCGTGCGGGATTGGCTGTCGGCCAGAGCACCTCAAGCCTGGCGCAGTAATAAAATGTGGGAGGGGCGGTGCGACGATTCGACTTGCCCCCGATTGCGGTGGGTCAGACAAACATTTTTTGCTGAAACACCGCTATCGGGGGCAAGCCCCCTCCCACATTTGGATTGTGTCAGGTCAGATGGTTCGTCAAATAGCGGAAGTACTCCTCGCGAATCTCGGGGATCTCATTGGCCAGATGATGCCGGCCGCGCTTGAGCATCAACACTTCGGGCTGATCGAACTTACTGCGCAGCACCTGCAAGTTGTGCTGCCAATCCACCGTCATATCCTCCTCACCCTGCACGATCACTGGCCGCCGAGCGCTGCGGGGTGCGGCTTCGATGCGTTTGATCCAGCACGCCAGGGCGCCCACCCAGGCGGTGGGCAGTTGGCGCGGCTGCAACGGGTCGGCTTCGAGAAAAGGCCTGAATGCCGGGTCGTTGGAGTTATCGCTGAAACGTCGCGCGATGCCTTTGACGAACGGGCGCAGCAGGTAATAGCTGAGCTGCGACCAACCCCAGGCTCGCGGACGTACCAGGGGCGAGAGTAGAAACGTCTTGCCCTGGGCCGGGCTTTCGTCGCCGTGGTTGAGCAGGTGGTCAATCACGATTGCGCCACCGGTGCTTTGCCCGAACAGGTGCCAGGGGTGCGGCAGTTGCAACGCCGCGGCTTCGGCGAACAAGGCCTGCACCACGTGCTGGTACACCGCAAAATCATCGATGCTGGCCCGTATGCCGCTGGACAAGCCATGGCCCGGCAGGTCGCAGGCGATCACCACAAAGCCCTGCTCCAGCGCCCAGTCCACGGCATGGCGATACAGCCCCATGTGGTCGTAGAAGCCGTGAAACATGAACATCGTTGCCACCGGCGCCGAAGGCCACCACACCTGCGCAACCACCTCGAACCCGGCCACCTCCATACGCCCCAGGCGGCTCACGGCCTTGCGGGCCGGCAGGTCCAACCCGTAGAACCGCTGGTATACCCGCGCCTCGGCTGACAGCGGCTGCGCATGCATCAGGGGCTGCAAGCTTTCGCGCAGATGATCAGGGTCAAAGGTGACGGGCATAAAGGCTTCCAGACTGACGGTGAAGATGAATATCGAGCTGCGATATTCATCTGTCAGGACAAGCATGGCAAGCTACGCGACCCGCGAGGATACCTCTGAATGCGACAGCCCTACCGCACTGCCTTGTTCACCAGCCTGGTGCTGATTATCTGCGCCGGCGTGCTGTGGGCCGCGTATGACTGGTTCCAGGGCCGTTACCTGCGCGCCTTCAGCGAGCATACGGCGGTATTTTCCGGGGATGCGCTGCAACTGCCCGCCGCACTCAGCGGCCCTGGCCCGATTCGCCTGGTGCACTTCTGGGACCCGGCCTGCCCGTGCAACGTCGGTAACCAGCAACACCTGGGTGAGCTGATCGAGCACTACGCGCCGCAAGGCGTCGAGTTCTATGCCCTGCAAAAAGCCGGCAGCCACGGCGCCCTGCCGGACAACCTGCGCCGAATGAAAACCCTCGATGCCCTGCCCGGCGCCGATCAGGTACCGGCCAGCCCGGCCGTGGGCATTTGGGATCGTACGGGCAAGTTGGCGTATTTCGGGCCGTACAGCGAAGGGCTGACCTGCAATGCCGGCAACAGCTTTATCGAGCCGATCCTCAAGGCCCTGCAAGCCGGGCGCGAAATCAACGCCACGCACACCCTGGCGGTGGGCTGCTATTGTTCGTGGCCTGAGCAACCGTAGTCTGTCCATTCTGGGTAAGGAAAGTCGATGAAGCGTGTCTTGCTGGCTCTCGTGGTGCTGGTTGTGCTGGTTGCCCTCGGCGCCGGCGGGTATGTCTACAGCAAGCAACCCAGCCGCCAGGGCACGGTCACGCTGGCGCACCTGCAAGGCTCGGTCACCGTGCGCTACGACGACCGTGGCGTGCCGCATATCCGCGCCGAGAACGAAGCCGACCTGTACCGCGCGCTGGGCTATGTGCATGCCCAGGACCGGCTGTTCCAGATGGAAATCATGCGCCGCCTGGCCCGTGGCGAACTGGCCGAAGTGCTGGGGCCCAAGCTGCTTGAGACCGACAAGCTGTTTCGCAGCCTGCGCATTCGCGAGCGCGCCCTGAGCTACGTCGAGCACATGAACCCTGACTCGGACGCCTGGAAGGCCCTGCAAGCCTATCTGGACGGGATCAATCAATACCAGGCCAGCCACGCCAGCCCGATGGAGTTCGACGTACTGGGCATTCCCAAGCGGCCCTTCACCGCCGAGGACTCCATCAGTGTCGCCGGGTATATGGCCTACAGCTTCGCCGCAGCCTTTCGTACCGAACCGGTGCTGACTTACGTGCGCGACCAGTTGGGCAGCGACTACCTCAAGGTGTTCGACCTGGACTGGCAACCCAAAGGCGCGCTCAACCTGACGGCCGGCGATTGGAAAACCCTCGGCGCCCTCGCCCGCCTGAGCGAGCAGGCCCTGGCCGACAACGGCTTGCCGCAACTGGAAGGCAGCAACGCCTGGGCCATCAGCGGCAACCGTACCAAAAGCGGCAAACCGTTACTGGCCGGCGATCCGCATATTCGCTTTTCGGTGCCGTCGGTGTGGTACGAGGCGCAGCTGTCGGCGCCCGGCTTTGAGTTGTACGGCTATCACAACGCGCTGGTGCCGGTGGCATTCCTGGGCCACAACCTGGATTTCGGCTGGAGCCTGACCATGTTCCAGAACGACGACCTCGACCTGATCGCCGAGAAGGTCAACCCGGCCAACCCCAATCAGGTCTGGTACCACGGCGAGTGGGTGGACATGAGCAGCAGCGAACAGCAAATCCAGGTCAAGGGCCAGGCCCCGGTCACGCTCGTCCTGCGCCGCTCGCCCCACGGCCCGATCGTCAATGACGTGCTCGGTGAACAGGCCGGTGCCACGCCGATTGCCATGTGGTGGGCGTTCCTCGACACCGAGAACCCGATCCTCGAGGGTTTCTACCAGCTCAACCGCGCCGACACCCTGGCCAAGGCACGCGCCGCGGCGGCCAAGGTATCGGCGCCGGGCCTGAATATCGTGTGGGCCAATGCCAAGGGCGATATCGGCTGGTGGGCGGCGGCGCAGTTGCCGATACGCCCGGCCGGCGTCAACCCGGGGTTCATCCTCGACGGCAGTACCGCCCAGGCCGATAAATTGGGCTTCTACCCGTTCAGCGCCAACCCCCAGGAGGAAAACCCGGCGCGAGGCTATGTGGTCTCCGCCAATGCCCAGCCGGCATCGCCCAGCGGCATGGAAATCCCCGGCTATTACAACCTGGCCGACCGTGGCCAGCAGTTGACTGCGCAGTTGAGCGACAACCAAGTGAAGTGGGATGTGAACAATAGCCAGGCCCTGCAACTGGGCACCACCACCGCCTTTGGCCCGCGACTGCTGGCGCCGTTGTTGCCGGTGTTGCGCGAGGTGGTCACAGACCCGGCGCAGTTGAAGCTGGTGGAGCAACTGGCAAGCTGGACAGGCGACTACCCACTGGACTCGACCAGTGCCACCCTGTTCAACCAGTTGCTGTTCAACCTGGCCGATGCAACCTTCCACCCGAAACTGGGCGACGCCCTGTTCAAGACGCTGCTCGGCACCCGCGTGATCGACGCCGCCCTGCCACGCCTGGCCGCCACCGCGGATTCGCCCTGGTGGAATGGCACGCGGGCCGACACCGTCAAGCGGGCCTGGGACAACAGCCTGGCGCATCTGAAAGCCACCTTCGGCGATGACCCGTCCCAGTGGCAGTGGGGCAAAGCGCACACCCTGACCCACGGCCACCCGCGGGGCATGCAAAAGCCATTGGACAAACTCTTCAACGTCGGTCCCTTCGCGGCACCGGGCAGCCACGAAGTGCCGAACAACCAGACCGCCATGATCGGCCCGGCACCCTGGCCGGTGACCTACGGCCCTTCGACCCGCCGCCTGATCGACTTCGCCGACGCGGCCCATGCCCTGACCATCAACCCGGTGGGACAAAGCGGCGTGCCGTTTGATGCGCACTACAGCGACCAGGCGCAAACCTATATCGAAGGCGGGTACGAGCAGGCGCATTTCAGTGAAGAAGAAATCACGGCGAATACCCGCGGCACTTTGAAACTGTTGCCTGCCAGATAACCGAGTATCACTGGGTCAAAATATGAGAGGGGGCTTGCCCCCGATAGCCATAAGTATCTACACAACTCAGCAACGCCCAACCGTAACCACGATGCGAAGCGAGTCGCTCTTGATCTGCTTTTGATCTCAGGCGCCCCGTTAAACCACGCTGGCCGGACGCAGGCTTGAATCCGTGGGTAACCCGGCAGGACGCCGGGTTAGCCGCACTGGGCCAAGGATGGCCCATTGCGGCGGCCCACGGATTCAAGCCTGCGTTCGGGCACACCGAGCCTAAGCGAGGTGCCGAGTGGTGGGGCAAGAGCGTTTTGCTTACTTTTGCGCTTTTCAAAAGTGAGCCGCCGTCAGGGCGGAACCCTAAGCAGCCGTTACCGCAGAAACGGATATGTACTCAATCTGATCCAACATCCTGGCCAGCCCAGAGGCCGCCATCGGGGGCAAGCCCCCTCCCACAGTTCGACCTCGGAGCGTCAGGTAGATACGCGTTAGCTCCCTCGCCATAGGAGCGGTGTCGCACCAAAATTGTGTAGATACCTATGCCCCGATGAGGGAGTGTCAGTCAGCACATGTGTGACTGACCCACCGCCATCGGGGGCAAGCCCCCTCCCACATGTACGGCAAAGTTGAGCCTGAACTGCTGCGGCGTCACGCCCAGCCGGCGGTTGAACACACTGCGCATGTGCTGGGCATCGCGAAACCCGCATTGATAGGCCACGGTCTTCAGTGGCGCATGAGTGCTTTCGAGCATCACCCGCGCCGCGTCCACGCGCGCCCTCTCGACAAATTCCGCAGGCGTGATCCGCGCTTCACGGGCGAACACCCGGGAGAAATTGCGCGCGCTCATATTGGCCGCCCCGGCCAGGTCGGCAATGCTCAAATCCCCGGTCAGGTTCGCCAGCACGTACAACTGCACCAGCGCCACCGCCGAGGTGGCTTCGGCATGGGGCGTGAGGAACGGGCTGAACTGCGACTGGCCGCCCGAACGCTGGGTAAACACGACCAGGCGCTTGGCCACGCTCAATGCGACTTCCGGGCCATGGTCCTGGGCCAGCAGGTACAGCGATAGGTCGATCCCCGCCGTGACCCCGGCCGAGGTGTATAGGTTGCCGTCCTGCACATACAAATGATCGGCCTCGACCTGGGCCGAGGGGCACAACCGGGCCAGGTCGGCGGCGTCGCCCCAATGGGTGGTGACGGTTTTACCGTCCAGCAGGCCGGCGCGGGCCAGCATGAAGGCGCCGTTGCAGATCGAGCCGAAGCGCTGTGCCCTGGCAGCGGCGCCGCGCAGCCAGTCATTAAAGCGGGGGCCGAAATCTTCAAAGGGCAACTGCGGACCACCGGCGACCAGCAGCAGGTCGTAGGGTTGCAGGGCTTCGCTGTAGTGCTTGTGCGCCTGCAAGGACAAACCGTTCGAGCACGCCATCGTGCCGTGGCCGAGGCCAATGACTTCCAGGCGGTAATGCGCTTCGGGCGCCAGGAAGCGGTTGGCCTCGCAGAACACATCCATTGGCCCGGTCACATCCAGCGACTGGACACCGGGGAAGATCAGGATGGCGACAGTTTTGCTCATGAAGGCACACCTTTTTCCAACTGGATAAACACAAATCCCCTGTGGGAGGGGGCTTGCCCCCGATAGCGGTGGGTCAGTTCATCAGATGCCGACTGGCACTCCCTCATCGGGGGCAAGCCCCCTCCCACACTTGGATTGTCGCAGGCCTTACCCTAGTCGATTTTGCCTTGGCGCGATGTGGTGGCACATTGGCCGAGAACGCTCCATCGTTGCGATGGCTCCATCGCGCACGCGCAACGAGACTGGAGCTTTCCAGAGGAGAGCCACCATGAGCACCACCATCGCCGGTATCAAAATCCCCGACAGCGCCCTGGCCAGGGCCACCACCGAGTATATCCGCGACATTGAGTCAGACCTGCTCTACCACCACTCGCGCCGGGTGTTCCTGTTCGGCGCCTTGAGCGGTGAGCGCAAGCAACTGGCCTACAACCCGGAGCTGCTGTACGTCGGCGCGATGTTCCACGACCTCGGCCTGGTGGAGGGCCACCGCAGCGACCATGAACGTTTCGAAGTGGACGGCGCCAACGCGGCCGCCGCCTTTCTCAAGCCGTATGGGCTGAGCGACGACGATATCGAACAAGTGTGGTTATCCATCGCTCTGCACACCACGCCGGGCGTGCCGCAGCATCTGCGCCCTACCGTGGCGCTGGTGACTGCCGGGGTGGAGATGGACGTGCTGGGCATGGACTACGCCGCATTTTCCACGGTGCAGCGCGAAGCGGTGGTGCATGCGCATCCACGCGGTGAGGGGTTCAAGGAATGCATCATCTGCGCGTTCGCCGACGGCCTGCGCCATCGCCCGCAGACCACGTTTGGCAACGTGAAGACCGATGTGCTGGTGGATCAGGAGCCGGGGTTCAAGCCGATGAACTTTGTCGAGGTGATTCGCCAGTCGCCGTGGTCAGCTTAACCAGCCTGAAATGCAATCAAATGTGGGAGGGGGCTTGCCCCCGATAGCGGAGTGTCAGCCAAAGATTAGCTGGCTGACACCCTGCTATCGGGGGCAAGCCCCCTCCCACATTTTTACCCAGTTCCGGCAGTTAGACCGGGGCTGGGGCGCGGCGCTTGTCCGGCTGCTGCCAGCCATCCGCTGCGGCTTCTTCGATGGCTTGCTGGATGGCTTTCTTGCGGTGTTCTTCGGCACGGCGGCTGAAGAACCACACCAGGAAGGTCACCAGCGACACCGCCAACAGGATCAGGCTCGCCACCGCGTTGATCTCGGGCTTGACCCCAAGGCGCACCGCCGAGAACACTTCCATCGGCAAGGTGGTCGAACCCGGCCCCGACACGAAGCTGGCCAGTACCAGGTCGTCCAGGGACAGCGCGAACGACATCATGCCGCCCGCCGCCAGCGATGGCGCGATCATCGGGATGGTGATCAGGAAGAACACCTTCCACGGCCGTGCGCCCAGGTCCATCGCGGCTTCTTCGATCGACAGGTCCAGCTCACGCAGGCGCGCCGACACCACCACCGCCACATACGCCGCGCAGAACGTCGTGTGGGCGATCCAGATGGTGACGATGCCACGCTCCTGAGGCCAACCGATCATCTGCGCCATGGCCACGAACAGCAGCAACAGCGACAGGCCGGTAATCACTTCCGGCATCACCAGCGGCGCCGTGACCAGGCCGCCGAACAGCGTGCGGCCCTTGAACTGGCTGATGCGCGTCAGCACGAACGCCGCCAGCGTCCCCAGCGCGACGGCCGCCACCGCCGTGTAGCAGGCGATTTCCAGGGAGCGCGCCACCGAGCCCATCAGTTGGGTGTTGTCCAGCAGGCCCACGTACCACTTGATCGACCAGCCGCCCCACACCGTCACCAACTTGGACTCGTTGAACGAGTAGATCACCAGGATCAGCATCGGCAGGTAAATGAACAGCAACCCCACGACCAGCATGAAGCTGGAGAAACGAAAGCGCTTCATATCTTGCCCTCCAGCTCTTTGGCCTGGCTGCGGTTGAACAGGATGATCGGCACGATCAGGATCGCCAGCATCACCACCGCCAGGGCGGACGCCACCGGCCAGTCACGGTTGTTGAAGAATTCCTGCCACAGCACTTTACCGATCATCAGGGTTTCCGGGCCGCCGAGCAGTTCAGGAATCACGAACTCGCCCACCACCGGGATAAACACCAGCATGCACCCGGCGATGATGCCGTTCTTGGACAGCGGCACGGTGATTTTCCAGAAGCTGTTGAAGGTGCTTGAGCCCAGGTCCGACGCCGCTTCCAACAGGCTCTGGTCATGTTTGACCAGGTTGGCGTACAGCGGCAGGATCATGAACGGCAGGTACGAATAGACCACGCCGATATACACCGCGATGTTGGTGTTGAGGATCTGCAGCGGTTCGTTGATCAGCCCCATGGACATCAGGAAGCCGTTGAGCAAGCCGTTGTTGCTGAGGATGCCCATCCACGCATAGACGCGGATCAGGATCGCGGTCCAGGTCGGCATCATGATCAGCAACACCAGCACGGTTTGCATTTCCTTGCGTGCGGTGGCGATGGCGTAGGCCATCGGGTAGCCGATCAGCAGGCACAGCAGCGTGCTGAAAAAGGCCATCTTCAGCGAGCCCAGGTACGCGGCGATGTAGAGCTCGTCGCCCGCCAGCAAGCTGTAGTTGGCCAGGTTCAGCACCACTTGCAGCTTCTGCTCAACGTAGGTGTAGATCTCGGTGTAGGGCGGGATCGCCACATCGGCTTCGGCAAAGCTGATTTTCAACACGATGAAGAACGGCAGTGCGAAGAACAGGAACAGCCAGAGGAAGGGAATCCCGATGACCACCTGCTTGCCATTGGGGATTATGCGATCCAAGCGCCGCTTGAATTTCTTCATGTTCATGAGCGCAGTACCACGCCGCTGTCGTCTTCCCACCATACGTAGACCTGGTCACCCCAGGTCGGCCGCTGGCCACGGCGCTCGGCGTTGGCGACGAAGGACTGCACCAGCTTGCCGCTCGGCAGTTCCACGTAGAACACCGAGTGTCCGCCCAGGTAGGCAATGTCGTGCACCTTGCCGCTGGACCAGTTGTGCTCGCAGGTCGGCATTTGGGTGGTGACCAGCAGTTTTTCCGGGCGAATCGCGTAGGTCACCGACTTGTCTTCCACCGAGGTGGCGATGCCGTAGCCCACGTAAATGTCGCGGTCCAGGTCCGGGCACTTGAGCACGGCGTGGCCTTCGGCATCGTCCACCACTTGGGTGTCGAAGATATTGACGTTGCCGATGAACTCGCACACCAGGCGGCTGGTAGGTGTTTCGTAGATGTCGATCGGGCTGCCGATCTGGGCGATCCAGCCCAGGTGCATGATCGCGATACGCTCGGCCATGGTCATGGCCTCTTCCTGGTCGTGGGTCACCATCACGCAGGTCACGCCGACGCGTTCGATGATCTCCACCAGCTCCAGTTGCATCTGCGAGCGCAGCTTCTTGTCCAGCGCCCCCATCGGCTCATCGAGCAACAGCAGTTTCGGACGCTTGGCCAGGGAGCGGGCCAATGCCACACGCTGGCGCTGGCCACCGGACAGCTGGTGCGGCTTGCGCTTGGCGTACTGGCTCATCTGCACCAGCTTTAGCATCTCGGCCACGCGGGCATCCACTTCGGCCTTGGGGATCTTGTCCTGTTGCAGGCCGAACGCGATGTTCTGCGCCACGGTCATGTGCGGAAACAGGGCGTAGGACTGGAACATCATGTTGATCGGCCGCTCATAGGGCGGCATGTCGGTGATGTCCACACCATCGAGGTATATACGACCTTCAGTCGGGCGTTCGAAGCCTGCCAGCATGCGCAGCAGGGTGGACTTGCCCGAACCCGAGCCGCCGAGCAAGGCGAAGATCTCGCCTTTCTTGATTTCCAGGGACACATCGTCCACGGCAATCGTCTCGTCGAACTTCTTCGTGACCCGGTCGATTTTGACCAGCACCTTCTTCGGTGTCTGGTCGCCCTCGAGGGCTTTCTTATAGGCGCCGGAGGCAACTGCCATTTACGAAACTCCCAACAAATTTGCAGTTCGCCCCAGGTGAGCGAACTTGGATAGTTTGAGCCTTACTTGCCCGTCTTGACCTTGGTCCAGCTACGGGTCATTAAACGCTGCACGGTCGGGGGCAGCTCGCCGTTGACGAATGTCCGATCGAGTACCGCCTGCGGTGGGTAAACCGCTGCGTCGGTGCGTATCGATTGCTCCATCAGTGAGTCCGACCCTGGGTTGGGGTTGGCGTAACCGACGTAATCACTGACCTGGGCGATCACCTCAGGTTGCAGCAAATAGTTGATGAACGCGTGGGCTTCCTTGACGTTGGTGGCGTCCTTGGGGATCGCCAGCACGTCAAACCACAGGTTGCCGCCTTCCTTGGGAATCGCGTAGGCGATGTTCACGCCTTTGCCCGCCTCGGCGGCACGTGCCCTGGCCTGGAACACATCGCCGGAAAACCCGGCGGCCACGCAGATATTGCCGTTGGCCAGGTCCGAGATGTATTTGGAGGAATGGAAGTAAGTCACGTAGGGGCGGACTTTGAGCAGCTTCTCCTCGGCCTTCTTGTAGTCGGCCAGGTTGGTGCTGTTCGGGTCCAGGCCCATGTAGTTGAGGACTGCGGGCAGCATTTCATCCGCCGAATCCATGAATGAAACACCGCAGCTGGCGAGCTTCTTCATGTTTTCCGGCTCGAACAGCACGGCCCAGGAGTCGATCTTGTCGACGCCCAGTACCTCCTTCACTTTGTCGACGTTGTAACCGATGCCATTGGTGCCCCACAGGTACGGCACGGCGTACGCATTGCCCGGATCGTTTTTCTCAAGGCGCTTGAGCAACGCCGGGTCGAGGTTGGCGTAGTGGGTCAGCAATGATTTGTCGAGCTTCTGGAACGCCCCGGCCTTGATCTGCTTGCCCAGGAAGTGGTTGGACGGCACCACCACGTCGTAGCCGGTACGCCCGGCGAGCAGCTTGCCCTCCAGGGTTTCGTTGGAATCGAACACGTCATACACGGGCTTGATGCCGGTGGCCTTTTCGAAATTGGCCAGGGTGTCGGGGCCGATGTAGTCCGACCAGTTATAAACATGCACAGTCGGTGCGGCCTGCACGCTGACAGCCAGCGTGATACCTGCACCCACCAGCAAGGCTTTGCGAAATAAAGAAATTGGCAAGTGGAGGTCCTCTTAAATAGTTGGGCCCGAAGTTGTTGCCCGGCAACAAACCGGCGCGCAACTTACCCTCGATAAACCGATCCGGCAAAAACTTTCTGTCATTTAACTGTAGGAGCGAGCTTGCTCGCGAAGGTCGTCAACGATCATGCGGGGCATCAGGCACCCCGCAGCGCTCTTGATTTTTTCGCGAGCAAGCTCGCTCCTACAGGTTTTTTACGTTACTTGCCCGATTTGATCTTGGTCCAGCTGCGGGTCATTTCACGCTGGGTTGCAGCCGGCAGGTCGGCAATGGCGTAGAGCTTGGCCTGCACGTCCGCTGGTGGGTAGATGCCCGGGTCGCTGGTGATGTCTTTGTCGACCAGTGCGGTGGCTTTCTCGTTACCGTTCGGGAAGCGCACGCTGTTGGTGATCGACGCCATCACTTCCGGCTTGAGCAGGTAGTTCATGAACGCGTAGGCGGCTTCGACGTTTTCAGCATCTTTAGGGATGGCGACCATGTCGAAGAAGCTGCCGGCGCCTTCTTTAGGAATGTCGTAGGCCACCTTGACCTTGCCACCGGCTTCAGCCGCACGGGACTTGGCCTGCTGGATGTCACCCGAGTAACCCACGGCCACGCAGATGTTGCCGTTGGCCAGGTCCGAGATGTACTTGGACGAGTGGAAGTAGCCAATCGAAGGACGGATTTTCAGGAACAGGTCTTCGGCTTGCTTGAGGTCGGCTTTCTTCTGGGTGTCGGTCGGCAGGCCCAGGTAATGCAGCGCGATCGGCAGCATTTCGGTCGGCGAATCGAGGAAGCTCACGCCGCAGCTTTTCAGCTTGGCGATGTTTTCCGGCTTCATCAGCACATCCCACGACTCGATCTTGTCCACGCCCAGCGCGGCCTTGACCTTCTCCGGGTTGTAGCCGATACCGATCGAGCCCCACATGTACGGGAACGCGTGCTTGTTGTCCGGGTCGCTGACCGACACGGCCTTGAGCAGGGATTTGTTCAGGTTGCTGTACTCGGGCAGCTTGGACTTGTCCAGCTCCTGGTACACGCCGGCCTTGATCTGCTTGGCGAGGAAGTTGTTCGACGGTACGACGATGTCATAGCCGGACTTGCCTGCCAGCAACTTGGCTTCCAGGGTCTCGTTGCTGTCGAACACGTCGTACACCACCTTGATGCCCGACTCCTTTTCGAAGTTGGCGATGGTGTCCGGTGCGATGTAGTCGGACCAGTTGTAGACGTGCAGGACTTTATTGTCCGCCTGGGCCACGCCCGCCATTGCGCCCATCAGGGACAAGGCGAGGAGGGTCTTGCCAGCGTTTTTCAAACCTAATGCCTTCATTGGGTCATGCTCCGATTTTTTCTTTTTGGGCCGCACGTAGTAAATGTTTCGGGCCCAGCCAAAGGGCAACAAAACAGGACGACAGTCTGGCAAGTTCGGGGGCCCCCTTTCAACCGGCCCCCACATTTATCTACTCAGTCCTGCAATGCCGCCAACGTCAGGTCCAGGCACTGGCGGGCCTTGGTCACCAGCTCGTCGATTTCAGCCTTGCTGATCACCAGCGGCGGCGAAATGATCATGGTATCGCCCACGGCGCGCATGATCAGGCCGTTTTCGAAGCAGAAGGTTCGGCAAATCATGCCGGCGCCTTTGCCTTCGTAGCGCTTGCGCGTGGCCTTATCCTGCACCAGCTCGATCGCACCGAGCATGCCCACACCGCGCACTTCACCCACCAGTGGATGGTCCGCCAGTTCCCGCAGACGTTTCTGCAAATACGGTGCCGTTTCTTCATGCACGCGGCTGACGATTTTTTCATCGCGCAGGATGCGGATGTTTTCCAGGGCCACCGCCGCCGCTACCGGATGCCCGGAGTAGGTGAAACCGTGGTTGAAATCGCCGCCTTCGTTGAGCACGGCCACCACGTCGTCGTGTACGATCAGGCCGCCCATGGGGACGTAGCCGGAGGTCAGGCCCTTGGCGATGGTCATCATGTGTGGCTTGAGGTCGTAGAAATCGCTGCCGAACCACTGCCCGGTACGGCCGAAGCCGCAGATGACTTCGTCGGCGACAAACAGGATGTCGTACTTGGCGAGGATTTCCTTGATGCGCGGCCAGTAGCTGTCAGGCGGCACGATCACGCCACCGGCGCCCTGGATCGGCTCGGCAATAAAGGCACCGACGTTGTCCACGCCCAGTTCCAGGATCTTCTCTTCCAACTGGTTGGCGGCCCAGATCCCGAATTCTTCAGGGCTCATGTCGCCGCCTTCGCCAAACCAGTACGGCTGGGCGATGTGGGTGATGCCCGGGATCGGCAGGTCGCCCTGCTCATGCATATAGGTCATCCCGCCCAGGCTGGCGCCGGCCACAGTGGAACCGTGGTAGCCATTCTTGCGGCTGATGATGGTTTTCTTGTTCGGCTGGCCCTTGATCGCCCAGTAGTGGCGGACCATGCGCAACATGGTGTCGTTGCCTTCGGAGCCGGAACCGGTGAAGAACACGTGGTTCATCCCGGCCGGTGCGACGTCGGAAATGACTTTGGCCAGTTCGAGTACCGGCGGGTGGGCAGTCTGGAAGAACAGGTTGTAGTACGGCAGTTCTTTCATCTGTTTGGCGGCGGCGTCGGCCAGTTCATCGCGACCGTAACCGATCGCCACGCACCACAGGCCGGCCATGCCGTCGAGGATCTTGTTGCCTTCGCTGTCCCACAGGTAAACGCCGTGGGCTTTGGTGATGATCCTTGGGCCTTTCTCTTTCAATTGCTTGAAGTCGCTGAACGGCGCGAGGTGGTGATCATTGCTCAAGGCTTGCCATTCACGGGTTTGCGGGTTGTTGCTGGACATACCGATCTCCTGGAATTTTCGGTGAAGGGCGCGCCATATGAAGGCGCGCCCGGCGCATCAGACGGCGAAGAGCAGGAATTCCCGCTCCCACGAACTGATCACGCGCTTGAAGTTTTCATGCTCGGCCCGCTTGACAGCGACGTAGCCTGTGATGAATTTCTGACCCAGGTATTTTTCGATGGTCTTGCTGTTTTCCATGCGTTCCAGGGCGTCCTCGATGGTCAGCGGCAGGCGCAGGTTGCGCCGCTCGTAACCACGGCCCACCACGGGTGCGCTCGGGTTATGGCCTTCGACCATGCCGATGTAGCCACACAGCAAACTGGCGGCAATCGCCAGGTACGGGTTGGCGTCGGCGCCCGGCAAGCGGTTTTCCACGCGGCGGTTCTGCGGCCCGGCATCCGGTACGCGCAGGCCCACGGTGCGGTTTTCTTCACCCCATTCCACGTTCACCGGCGCCGAGGTGTCGGGCAGGAAGCGGCGGAATGAATTCACGTTGGGGGCGAATAAAGGCAGCAACTCGGGGATGAATTTCTGCAGGCCGCCAATATGGTTGAGGAACAACTGGCTCATGCTCCCGTCTTCGTTTGAGAACACGTTCTTGCCGGTGGCGATGTCGATGATGCTCTGGTGCAGGTGCATCGCGCTGCCGGGCTCGCCGGTCATGGGCTTGGCCATGAAGGTGGCGGCCACGTTGTGCTTGAGCGCGGCTTCACGCATGGTGCGCTTGAACACCAGGATCTGGTCGGCCAGGGACAGCGCATCGCCGTGACGGAAGTTGATTTCCATCTGGGCGGTGCCGTCTTCGTGGATCAAGGTATCGAGGTCCAGCTCCTGCAGTTCGCACCAGTCATAGACGTCTTCGAACAGCGGGTCGAATTCGTTGGCGGCTTCTATAGAGAAGGACTGGCGCCCCGTCTCCGGGCGACCGGAACGGCCAATCGGCGGTTGCAGCGGGAAGTCCGGGTCTTCGCAGCGCTTGGTCAGGTAGAACTCCATCTCCGGCGCCACGATAGGCTGCCAGCCACGGTCGGCGTAGAGCTTGAGGACTTTCTTGAGTACGTTGCGCGGCGACAGCTCGATCGGGTTGCCTTGCTTGTCGTAGGTGTCGTGGATCACCTGGGCGGTCGGCTCGATGGCCCAGGGCACCAGGAATACCGCGTTCTGGTCGGGGCGGCAGATCATGTCGATGTCGGCCGGGTCGAGCAATTCGTAATAGATGTCGTCTTCGACATAGTCGCCGGTCACGGTCTGCAACAGAACGCTTTCGGGCAGGCGCATGCCTTTTTCGGCGATGAACTTGTTGGTCGGCGAGATCTTGCCCCGGGTGATGCCGGTGAGGTCGCCAATCATGCATTCGACTTCTGTGATCTTGTGGTCTTTCAACCAATCGGTGAGCTGGTCGAGGTTGTTACTCATAAATGCCTCTGGGCTGGGTTTCCTGGCATCCGTTAAAGGCCAGGCGTTGGTTGACGCAGCATCCGCGTCGTGTGTTCATTCAGGGTAGGAGCTTACCTGCCATTTGCTGCAACGTTGCATTCCTCACGCCAAAGTTGTGTGCAATTTTGATCGGCGAGGTGGACAAGGGCTTGTCAGTGGCGGATGAAATGGCAAAGAAGAGGCCGGACGGGCCGTCAAGAATATTAGCCGGTGCGTGGGCTTTGACGCGGGACGAGAGGAATGCGGACAACGCCCGGTTCAAGCAGGCATAGACACCCAATGGTGGCAGGTGAAACATGAAGCACCCCGATATTATTGCTGTTATGGGTTTGAATCGAGCTTAGCCTTGTTCATTTTCTTACACAACACCCCCGTAAAAAATACAACACGGCCCGCTCAAGCCGGCTGGTCCCAAGACCCTGAAACCCAAAAAACCGCTCTAAAAAGCCCCAAAAAAGGCGCCACGGCGCTTTTTTAGGGCAAAAAAGGCCTCGCTTGACTTCGGCATGCCGTTCGGGTTGACTGAAACCAGAAAAGATCAATGATTGATATTTTTAACAACAAAGGTGTTGCATCATGTCGGTACCCCCGCGTGCCGTTCAGCTTAACGAAGCGAACGCGTTCCTTAAGGATCATCCTGAGGTTCTGTACGTAGACCTTCTAATTGCGGATATGAATGGTGTGGTGCGCGGCAAGCGCATCGAACGCACCAGCCTCCACAAGGTTTACGAGAAGGGCATTAACCTGCCTGCCTCTTTATTTGCCCTGGATATCAATGGCTCGACGGTGGAAAGCACCGGCCTGGGCCTGGACATCGGCGATGCTGACCGAATCTGTTATCCAATCCCCGACACCCTGTGCAATGAACCCTGGCAAAAGCGCCCTACCGCGCAACTGCTGATGACCATGCACGAACTCGAAGGTGAACCCTTCTTCGCCGATCCACGCGAAGTACTGCGCCAAGTCGTGAGCAAGTTCGACGACATGGGCCTGACCATCTGCGCCGCCTTCGAGCTTGAGTTCTACCTGATCGACCAGGAGAACGTGAACGGCCGCCCTCAACCGCCGCGCTCGCCGATCTCCGGCAAACGCCCGCATTCGACACAGGTCTACCTGATCGACGACCTCGACGAATACGTCGACTGCCTCCAGGACATTCTGGAAGGCGCCAAGGAGCAAGGCATCCCGGCCGATGCCATCGTCAAGGAAAGTGCCCCGGCGCAGTTCGAAGTGAACCTGCACCACGTCGCCGACCCGATCAAGGCCTGCGACTACGCGGTACTGCTCAAGCGCCTGATCAAGAACATCGCCTACGACCATGAGATGGACACCACCTTCATGGCCAAGCCTTACCCAGGCCAGGCAGGCAACGGTTTGCACGTGCACATCTCCATTCTGGACAAGGACGGCAAGAACATTTTTGCCAGCGAGGATCCCGAGCAGAACGCCGCATTGCGTCACGCGATCGGCGGTGTGCTCGAGACCCTGCCCGCCCAGATGGCGTTCCTGTGCCCCAACGTCAACTCCTACCGCCGTTTCGGCGCACAGTTCTACGTGCCGAATTCGCCGTGCTGGGGCCTGGACAACCGCACCGTGGCGATTCGCGTACCGACCGGCTCGTCCGATGCGGTGCGCATCGAACACCGCGTGGCCGGCGCCGATGCCAACCCTTACCTGCTGATGGCTTCGGTATTGGCCGGCGTGCACCACGGCCTGACCAACAAGATCGAACCGGGCGCGCCCGTGGAAGGCAACAGCTACGAGCAGAACGAACAGAGCCTGCCGAACAACCTGCGCGATGCCCTGCGCGAGTTGGACGACAGCGAGGTGATGGCCAAGTACATCGATCCCAAATACATCGATATCTTCGTCGCCTGTAAGGAAAGCGAGCTGGAGGAGTTCGAACACTCCATCTCCGACCTCGAGTACAACTGGTACCTGCATACCGTGTAAGCGGTTGCGGCAGTGAAGAAACGCCACAGGCTTGAGGGTCTGTGGCGTTTTTTTATGGGGTTATCCAGGGAGTCCGAGTCGGCCTCATCGGGGGCAAGCCCCCTCCCACACTTGAATGTATTCACAGATCTAACTGTGGGAGGGGGCTTGCCCCCGATGGCGGTCTGGCAGACAACAAAGATTCCTGCTCATACAATGCCCGCTGCCTTGTAGGAGACTTCCATGACAACCGCCGCCCCTCGCAAACCCCGCGCCCGCAGTCAAGCGCGGATCGACGCGATCCTTGACGCCGCCCGCGCCTTGCTGGCGGCCGAAGGCGTGGCCGGTTTGTCGATCTACAGCGTGGCCGAACGGGCGCAGATCCCGCCATCGTCGGTGTACCACTTTTTCGCCAGCGTGCCGGCACTGCTCGAGGCGTTGACGACCGATGTGCACGCCGCTTTTCGCGCGGCCATCCAGGCGCCCATCGAACACGACTCGCTCAAGACCTGGCGCGACCTGTCCTGCATCGTCGAGCAGCGCATGCTCGCCATCTACAGCCACGACGCCGCCGCGCGCCAGTTGATCCTGGCCCAGCATGGGTTGACTGAAGTGACCCAGGCGGATCGTCAGCATGACCTGGAACTGGGCGATCTGATGTTGGCGGTATTCAACCGCCACTTTGAAGTGCCGACACTACCGAGCGATGTGGATGTGTTCGCCCTGGCGCTTGAATTGAGCGACCGCGTGTATGCGCGCTCGGTGCATCAGCATGGGCAGATTACGCCGCGCATGGCGCAGGAAGGGATGCGGGTGTTTGATGCGTATGTGGGGCTTTATCTGCCTGCGTATTTGCCCAAGCGCTGAGTCTTGTGTTGGCTGGGCCGGCGTCATCGGGGCATAGGTATCTACACACCTCCGTAGCACCCAACCGTAACCACGATGCGAAGCGAGTCGCTCTTGATCTTGATCTGCTTTTGATCTTGATCTCAGGCGCCCCGTTAAACCACGCTGGCCGAACG